>JAJXVM010000054.1 GCA_021782135.1 Myxococcales bacterium
GCTCGCCGCGCCGCCGCGCCCGGCGGCCCGGCTGCACTGATGCCCCCGCGAGACGACGAGACCCCTCCCCGGCGGGGCCGGGGAGGGGTCGGGGCGCCGCGGGCCGGCGCCGGGGGCGCTACTCCGCCACCCCCTGGCCGCCGCGGCGCAGGAAGGCGGGGATGTCCCACTGGTCGTCGCCGGCGTGCGGCTGGGGCCGGGCGGCGGCGGGGCGGCCCTGGGTCCTGCCGGCGCCGACCGGGACGGTCTCGCGCGCCACCTCGCGCGCCGGCTCGGGCTCGCGGGCGGGCGCCTGCGCCACCGCCGGCTTCACCTCCTCGGTGAGCCGGAGCGGCAGGGCCTGCACCCGGGCCTTGGGCTGCGCCGGGAGGGCGCGCTCGACGAGGTGCCAGCGCTCCCGCGCCGGCTCCTTCTGCGCGAAGCCGGTGGCGATGACGGTGATCTTCACCTCGTCGCCGAGCCGCTCGTCGATGACCGCGCCGAAGATGATGTTGGCGTCGGGGTCGGCCGCCGACTGCACCAGGCTCACCGCCTCGTTCATCTCGTGCAGGCCGAGCGACGGGCCGCCGGTGATGTTCACCAGCAGGCCGGTGGCCCCGTCCACGGTGATGTCCTCGAGCAGCGGGGAGCTGATGGCGGCCTGCATCGCCTCCACCGCGCGCCGGTCGCCGCGAGCGCGGCCGGTGCCCATGAGCGCCATGCCCTGCTGGCTCATGATGGTGCGCACGTCGGCGAAGTCCACGTTCACGAGGCCGTGGACGGTGATGAGGTCGCTGATGCCCTGCACCGCGTTGAGCAGCACCTCGTCGGCGCGCTTGAACGAGTCGGCGAGCGCCATGCCCTGGTCGCAGACCGAGAGCAGCCGCTGGTTGGGGATGACGATGAGGGTGTCGACCGCCGCCTTGAGCGCCTCGATGCCCGCCTCGGCCTGCTTGCGCCGCCGGTTCCCCTCGAAGAGGAAGGGCTTCGTGACGACGCCCACCGTGAGCGCGCCCGCCTCCTTGGCGACCTGGGCCACGACCGGCGCCGCGCCGGTGCCGGTGCCGCCGCCCATGCCGGCGGTGACGAACACCATGTCGGCCCCGGCCAGCGCCTCCGAGATCTCGCCCCGCGACTCCTCGGCGGACTCGCGCCCGCGCTCCGGGTTGGCCCCGGCGCCGAGCCCGCGCGAGCCGCCGCGGCCGATCTGCAGCTTCAGCTCGGCCCGGTTCGCCGCCAGCGCCTGCACGTCGGTGTTGGCGGCGATGAACTCCACCCCGTCCATGCCGGCCGCCACCATGGTGTTGATGGCGTTGCCGCCGCCGCCGCCGACGCCGATGACCTTGATCCGCGCCCCGTCGCCCTCTGTCCGCCCGATGTCTTCCATTCCCGTCACCCTGTACCCTTTCCCGAATCCCTAGAAGATCTCTCCGAGCCAGTTCTTCATGCGGCTCTTCACCTTGCGGTAGACGTTCTCCTCGCGGATCTTGAAGTAGGGGCTCCCCTCCTGCTGCTTCGCCCCGTAGATCACCAGCCCGACCGCGGTCGCGAACTGCGGGCTCTTCACCACGTCCACCAGCCCGCCGATGCCGCGGGGCATCCCCCGGCGCACCGGCATGCCGAGCACCTCCTCGGCCATCTCGGCCATGCCCTGGAGCAGGGTGGAGCCGCCGGTGATCACCACCCCGGAGGCCATGGTCTCCTCGAGCCCGCACTTCTGGATCTCGTGCTGCACCAGCATGAAGATCTCCTCCACGCGGGGCTCGATGATCTCGGCCAGGATCTGGCGCGAGAGCACCCGCGGGTTGCCGCCGCCCACGCTCGGCACCTCGATGGTGTCGCCGGCGTCCACCATCTTGGCCATGGCGCAGCCGTGGGCCTTCTTGATGCGCTCCGCCTCGTGGGTGGGGGTGCGCAGCCCCACCGCGATGTCGTTGGTGAGGTGGTTGCCGCCGAGCGAGAGCACCGCCGTGTGGGCGATGGCCCCGTTGGCGAAGATGGCGATGTCGGTGGTGCCGCCGCCGATGTCGACCAGGCACACCCCGAGCTCCTTCTCGTCCTCGGAGAGCACCGCCAGCGACGAGGCCAGGGGCTGGAGCACGATGTCGGAGACGTTGAGCCCGGTGCGCTGGGCGCACTTGATGATGTTCTGGGCGCTCGAGACCGCGCCGGTGACGATGAGCGCCTTCGCCTCCAGGCGCACCCCGCTCATGCCCACCGGCTCCTTGATGCCGTCCTGGTCGTCCACCACGAACTCCTGCGGGAGCACGTGGATCACCTCGCGGTCGAGGGGGATGGCCACCGCCTTGGCCTGGTCGATGACCCGGTCGACGTCGGTCTGGCGGACCTCCTTGTCCTTGATCGCCACCACCCCGTGCGAGGGGAAGGCCTTGATGTGCCCGCCGGCGATGCCGGTGTAGACGGTGGTGATCTCGCAGCCGCCCATGTGCTCCGCCTCCTCGATCGCGCGCTTGATCGAGGCGACGGTGGCGTCGATGTTGACCACCACCCCCTTGCGCAGGCCCTTGGACGGATGCGAGCCGATCCCGATGACGTCGATGCCCTCGTCGGTGACCTCGCCGACGATGGCGCAGATCTTGGTCGTCCCGATGTCGAGACCGACCAGGATCTCTCCCTTCCTCGCCATGAAACACCTCCTCGACGGGCAGCGCAGTCGCGCGCGCGTCACCTGGGGCCCTCTCGGGCCCGTTCCGCTACAGCGGCGGGCGCGCGAGGCGCCCGCTCGAGGCTCCCGCGCGCCCGGAGGCCGGCTCGCCGGCCGGCCCCTGCGCGCGCGGGACGTTCGCCCCCGCCAGCCGGATGGTCACCCACGACGGGTGGGCCCGGTTGTCGAGGTGCAGCACCTGCGGGCGGCTGCCGGTGGCGGCGAGCGCCCCCAGCACCTTCTGCAGGCGGTTCAGCTTCTGCGGGAGGTCGCCCGTGCCGAGGCGCACCTCCGTCCCATCGCCGCCGACGTAGAGCGTGACGCCCTGGTCGGCCTCGAGGTGGATCTCCGAGATGGGGGCGCTCTCCGCGAGCCCCGCCTGCGCGTACGCCCGGGCCAGCGCCAGCGCGCCGGCGAGCTGCGGCTTGGTCTCCGCCGGGCGCTGCACGAAGTCCTCCCGGGAGATGCCGGTCACGACCGGGAGGTCGAGGCCGTCGCCGGGGGCGGCGCGCTTGAACACCTCGCCGTCCGCGGAGACGAGGTACAGCCCGGAGAGCTCGACCAGCGCCGCCGGCTCGTGCTCCTCGATCCTCACCTCCACGGCGGCCGGGAAGCGCCGGTGCGCCTCGGCCCGCTTCACCCAGGGCACCTTGGCCACGGCGCGCTCGAGCTGGCCGAGGTCGGCGCGCAGCAGGTTGTCGCCGCGGCGGACGGTGGCGGCCTCGGCGAGATCCTGCTCGCTGGCGTGGCGCTGGCCGGTGAAGCGCACCTCGCGGATGCGCAGCGGCTGGCCGGAGGTGAGGAAGCGGTAGCCCTGCCAGCAGCCGCCGGCCGCGGCGGCCACGGCGCCGGCGGAGGCAAGGACCAGGCCGGCGGTGCGGAGGCGCAGCTTCCACTCGACGGCCACAGCCGCCGGCTCCAGCCGCTTGCGGTTCCCGCCCCGCGCCACTCGCCAGTCCACGCCCGCACCGCCACGTTCGCCGGTCGCCCTGCGCCGTCCTCGACTGCCCGGCGCCGCTTCCGGCCGCTATCGCCCAGGTGGCAGAATGCCCGACCGATCCGATTTGGCAAGTTTTTCGTGTCGTGGGGATGCGTCGAGTGAGTGACCTTCGTCAAGGCATCACCCGGCGAGGTATCGTTCAATGCAGCCTCGCACGGCATCCCACATCGACCGGACCAAACCACAGATGAAGAAGAGCCTGATCCTCGCCGCCGCCCTGGTGCCCGCGCTCGCCTCCGCCGGCCCCGCCGGCCGGCTGGCGCCGCTGCCGCGAGAGGTGGCGGTCAGCAGCCACGCGCCCTTCGAGTCCGGCGAGTGCGGAACCTGCCACCAGCGCGAGGACGCCAGCAACCCGGGCGCGCTGGTGAAGCCGCTCAACGCGCTCTGCTACGACTGTCACGACGAGTTCAAGCAGCGGGGCGGCGCGCCCAAGGCGCACCCCGTCGCGAAGACCACCTGCACGACCTGCCACTCGCCTCACAACTCGAAGAAGCCGAAGCTGCGGCTGTAGCCGACGAAGGGGGGGACGCGGCGCCGGAGCGGGCGGCGCGTTCTGGAGCAGGACGGTTGGGCCAGATCAAGGATCTTCGGGCCCGATCCGTCTTTACATGAGCCGCTCGCCTATTGAGGGGGAACTCCGACAGCGGAGACCCATGGAGTCGCCGATGCGTTCTCGAACCACATCCTCCGTTCCACTCGCACTCTCCCTGCTGCTGGTTCCCGCGCTGGCGCTGGGGGCGCCGGCCGGCGCCAAGTCCGCGGGCGGCTCCGGGACGCTCCGCTCCGCCTTCGTGGGGAAGGGCGGCCCGCTGCCGCAGGGCGTGAAGGTGGGCTGGTCCCACGCCGCCTACGAGAACGGCGACTGCTCCATCTGCCACGTGGGCAAGGACCCGAAGAACCCCGGCGCGCTCAAGGGGCCGGTGAACGAGCTCTGCTTCCAGTGCCACGAGGAGTTCACGGCGGTCATGAGCCGGCCCGTGAAGCACCCGCCGGCGGTCGAGCGCTGCACGAACTGCCACAACGCGCACAACGCCACCGAGAAGAAGCTGCTCAACGCCGAGATCTACACGCTCTGCACGGGCTGCCACACCAAGATCAAGTCCATCGCCGAGAACGCCAAGGTGAAGCACGGCGCCCTCAGCACCGGCAGCAAGTGCGTCTCCTGCCACAACCCGCACGCCGCCAACGTCGAGAAGCTGCTCGTGCAGCTGCCCTTCGACCTGTGCGTCAACTGCCACAGCCGGGACGACGTGAAGGATCCGTCGGGCAAGACGCTCGTGAACTTCTCGAAGCTCCTCGCCGCCAACAAGGTGTGGCACGCGCCGGTCGCCAACAAGGACTGCTCGGCCTGCCACATGACGCACGGGTCGGACAACTTCCGCCTGCTGGTCGAGGACTACCCGGCCAAGTTCTACGCGCCGTACGATCCGAAGAACTACGCGCTCTGCTTCACCTGCCACAACGACAAGGTGGCGGCCACGCCCGAGACCACCACCCTCACCAACTTCCGGGACGGCTCGCGCAATCTCCACTACGTCCACGTGCACAAGGAGGAGCGGGGCCGCACCTGCCGCGCCTGCCACGAGGTGCACGCCTCGCCGAACGAGCACCAGCTCCGCGACAAGACCCCGTTCGGCGCCGGTGGGTGGAGCCTGAACGTCGGCTGGCAGAAGACGCCGACCGGCGGCCAGTGCAGCAAGACCTGCCACGACACGAAGCAGTACACGAACAAGACGATCGCCACGAAGAAGTAGCCGGAGGATCCGCGTGAGACCGACTCGCCTCTCCGCAGTGACCATGCTGCTGATCGCCGGGGGGGCGATCGCACCCATCCGCGCCGCTTTCGCGAGGGCCGAGCTGGGAAGCGTCGTAGAGAACGCAGATCTTCCGACCATCGACGGCGGGCGGGCGTCCTTGCTCTCCAAGAGGGCGCTCGCCAACGTCCTGGTCTTCTTCCGGCCGGACCAGGAGCACTCCGTCTCCACCCTGCGGCAGCTGGTGGAGTGCGAGAAGAAGTTCGAGGGGAAGCCGGTCCACTGGGTGGCGATCGTTTCGGACAGCTACCCCGTGGACCAGGTGACCGCGGTCGTGAAGGACACCGGCATCCACATGCCGGTGGTCCGGGACGAGGGGGACGCCCTCTACGGCAAGTTGGGCGTCCGCCTCCACCCGGTGGTCGGCATCGTCGACGCGCACCAGAAGCTGGTGGCGTTCGAGCCCTTCCACAAGCTCGACTACTGCGCCCTGGTCACCGCCCGCATCCAGTACGTGCTCGGCGAGATCAACGACCAGCAGCTCCAGGCCGTGCTCTCGCCGCCCCGCGCCACGCAGGGCGGGGACGTGCAGGTGGCGCGCCGCCACGTCAAGCTGGGCGAGATGATGCTCAAGTCGGGCAACTTCCCGAGCGCGGAGGAGAACGCCCGCAAGGCGCTCGAGAAGGACCCGAAGTCGGCCGGCGCCTACGCGCTGCTCGGCAACGCGCAGTCGGGGCAGGGCAAGTGCCCCGACGCGCTCAAGTCCTTCGAGGAGGCGCTCAAGCTCGACCCGCAGAACGCCGCGGCCGTGAACGGCAAGGTGAAGTGCGCCGGGATCGGGGGCAGGTAGGCCTCGCGCCCGGTCATCGGGCCTGACTCGAGCGGGCGCGGCCAGACCGGCCGCGCCCTTTCGTTTCACGGGGCGCGCCGTCCCGCCCCGCCGGCGTGGCAGTGGGACGCATTGTTCGGTTGCCCATGCGGGGGGCGATCGCCGAGAATCGACCAAAGGGAGGGATCCACACACATGGTGCTTTCGATCGTCCGCGACATCCGCCGCGCCTCGGCGCTCGCCCTGTTCCTCGTCGTCGCGCTGGGCTGGCCGCTCCCCGGCAGCGCCAAGGCCGAGACCGGCCACGTGCTCGACGAGGCCCTGCCCCGGCTCGACGGCAACGGCAAGGAGCCGGTGGCGGGCAAGAACATGGTCAGCCTGGTCTTCTTCTTCCGCCCGGACCAGGAGCACTCCAAGGAGGCGCTCCGGCAGCTCGCCCGCTGCGAGAAGGACCTCGCCGGCCGCAAGCTGCACTGGGCGGCGGTGGTCTCCGACACCTATCCGGCCGCGGAGGTCCTGCCGGTGGTGAGCGAGGCCGGCGTGCGGATGCCGGTGCTGGTGGACGAGGGCAGCAAGCTCTACGGCAAGCTCAACGTGCGCATGACGCCGGAGCTCGCCATCACCGACCAGGGCGGGAAGGTCACGGGCTACCAGCCCTTCTCCAAGCTCGACTACTGCGCCCTGGTCGAGGCGCGCATCCGCTTCGCGCTCGGCGAGATCGACCAGGCCGCGCTCGACCAGGCCGTCGCGCCGGCCAAGGCCACCATGCCGGGCGGCGCCGACAACGAGGCGAGGCGCCACGTCAACTACGGCAAGCTGATGCTCGGCTCGAAGTCCTGGGACAAGGCCATCGACCAGGGGCGCAAGGCGATCGAGAAGGACCCGAAGCTGGTCACCGCCTACGTGCTGGTCGGGGACGGCCTCTCCGGCAAGGGCGACTGCGTCGAGGCCGCCAAGGCCTACGATCAGGCGCTGGCGATCGATCCGGCGAACGCGCCCGCCGCCAAGGGCAAGGCGAGCTGCGGCGCGGCGAAGTAGCGGCGAGGGCGGGGAGGGGCGCGGCCGTTCCGGCCGCGGCCCGCCCCCGCGTCGTGGCGCGGCGAGGGAGGCTCAGGCCTTGAGCGCCGCCCCCTCGAGGAGCCGCTCGCAGAGCCCGGCGAAGTCGATGCCCAGCCCGGCCGCGATCTTGGGCACGAGGGAGGTGGCGGTCATCCCGGGGAGGGTGTTGGCCTCCAGGATGTACGGCGACCCGTCGGCCGCGACGATGAAGTCGATGCGGGTCACCCCGCTGCACCCGAGCGCGGCGTGGGCCTTCTCGGCGGCCTCGAGGACGCGGGTGAGGTGCAGCGGGTGCAGCCGCGCCGGGTAGTAGTAGTTGGTCGCGCCCGGGGTGTACTTGGCGGTGTAGTCGTAGAACTCGCGGGTGGGGACGATCTCGATGGCCCCGAGCGCCTTCCCGTCGAGCACCGCCACGTCCACCTCGGTGCCCTTCACGTACCGCTCGACGATGAGGTCGCCCTTGTAGCCGGCGGCGTCCTGGCAGGCGGCGCGCAGCGCGGCGGCGTCCCGGACGATGTGCACGCCCACGCTCGAGCCCTCGCCGGCCGGCTTCACCACCGCCGGCAGCCCGAACGGCAGGTCGCCCACCCCGATCTGCTCCGCCTGGGAGCGGGGGAAGACGCGGTACTCGGCCACGCAGAGCCCGTGCTCGCGGAAGAGGAGCTTCGAGAAGACCTTGTCCATGCCGAGCGCCGAGGCGAGCACGCCGGAGCCGGTGTAGGGGATGCCCATCGACTCGAGGAGCCCCTGGATGCAGCCGTCCTCGCCCCAGCGCCCGTGCAGCGCCACGAAGGCGACGTCGATCCCGCGCTCGCGCAGGGTGCGCGCCACGTCGAGGTCCACGTCCACCAGGCTCACGTCGTAGCCGCGCGAGCGCAGCGCCTCGGCGCAGCCCTGCCCGGTGCGCAGCGACACCTCGCGCTCGGTCGAGCGGCCGCCGTGGAGCACCGCCACCTTCTTGCCCGTCCAGGTCGCCATCTTCAGGTCTCCTCCTGCCCCGTGGGAAAGTCTCCCGCGAGCCGTACCTCCGGCTCGAGGTCGATGTCAAAGCGCTCGCGCACCCGCGTCCGCGCCAGCCGGATGAGCGCCAGGACGTCGGCGGCGCGCGCGCCGCCGAGGTTGACGATGAAGTTGGCGTGCACCTCGGACCAGGCGGCCCCGCCGACGCGGTGCCCCTTGAGCCCCACCGCCTCGACGAGCCGTCCGGCGTGGTCGCCGGGCGGGTTGCGGAAGGTGGAGCCGAAGGTGGGCTGGGTGAGCGGCTGGGTCCGGCGGCGGTGGTCCCTGTCGGCCTGCATGGCGGCCTGGCTCGCCGCGACGTCCCCGCGGCGCAGCCGCAGCTCGATGCGCGTCACCACGCCGCCCGGGGGGAGCCGGCAGGTCCGGTAGGCGAAGCCCAGCGCCCGCGCCTCCACCCAGCCGGCGCCGTCGGCGGTCGCCAGCTCGACCCGGGAGAGGAGGTCCTTCATCTCTCCGAGGCGGGTGCCGGCGTTCATGGCGGTGGCGCCGCCGAGCGTGCCGGGGATGCCGGCGATGAACTCGCAGCCGACCAGCCCGAGCGCCTGGGCCCGCGCCGGGAGCCGCGCGCTCGGGGCCCCCGCCGAGAGCACCAGCCGCTCGCCGTCCACCGACTCGGCGCCCAGGTCGGGCGGCAGCTTCAGCACCACCCCGCGCACCCCCTCGTCGGCGACGAGGAGGTTGGCGCCGCCCCCGAGCACGAGCAGCGGCACCCCGAGCGCGCGGCAGCCGCGCAGCAGCTCGGCCAGGTCGTCCGGGTCGGCCGGCTTGACGAGCAGGTCGGCCGGGCCGCCGATCCGGATCGAGGTGCGGGGCGCGAGCGGGGCGTCCCGCGTCACCTCGCCGCGCAGCCGCGACGCGAGCTCGTCCCGCCAGGCGGCCACCTCAGGCTTCCAGGAGCGCCAGCAGCTCCGGTCCGACCGCGGTGACGTCGCCCGCGCCGAGGGTGAGCACGAGGTCGCCCGGCTTCACCCGCGCGCGGGCCGCCCGGGCGAGCTGGGCGCGGTCGCCGACGAAGGTGACGTCCTTGTGGCCGTAGGCGCGGATGGCCTCGGCGAGCTTCTCGCCCGAGACGCCGGGGATGGGCTCCTCGCCGGCGGCGTAGATCTCCGAGAGCAGCAGCACGTCGGCGTCGTTGAACGCGGTGACGAACTCGTCGAGCAGGTCGCGGGTGCGGGTGTAGCGGTGCGGCTGGAAGACGCAGACCACCCGGCGGCCGAAGGACTCGCGCGCCCCCTTGAGCGTGGCCCGCACCTCGGCCGGGTGGTGGCCGTAGTCGTCCACCACCGTCACCCCGCCGGTCTCGCCGCGGACGGTGAAGCGGCGCTGCACGCCGTTGAAGCTCGCCAGCCCGGCGCGGGTCACCTCGGTCGGGATCCCCATCTCGTCGGCGAGGGCGATCACCGCGAGCGCGTTCAGCGCGTTGTGGCGGCCGACCATGCCCACCCGGAAGCGGCCCAGCGGCTCGCCCTTGCGGAAGGCGTCGAAGCCGACCGCCGGCCCCTCGAGCGCGATGCCGGAGAGCCGGTAGTCGGCCACCGGGGCCTCGCCGTAGGTGACGAAGCGCTTCTCCACGTCCGGGATGAGCGACTGGACGGTGGGGTGGTCCACGCAGAGGATGGCGAGGCCGTAGAACGGCACCCGGTTCACGAAGTCCACGAAGCCCTGGCGCAGCGCCGCCGGGGTCTTCCAGTGATCGAGGTGCTCGGGGTCGATGTTGGTGACCACCGCCAGCGTCGGGGAGATGCGCAGGAACGAGCCGTCCGACTCGTCCGCCTCCACCACCATGTAGTCGCCCTTGCCGAGCTTGGCGTTCGAGCCGAAGGCGTTCACCTTGCCGCCCACCACCGCGGTGGGATCGAGGCCGGCGTGGGCCAGCAGGTGGGCGGCCATCGAGGTGGTGGTGGTCTTGCCGTGCGAGCCGGCGATGGCGATGCCGTGCTTGAGCCGCATCAGCTCGGCCAGCATCTCGGCCCGGGGGATGACCGGGATCTTGCGGGCGCGGGCCTCCACCACCTCCGGGTTGCCGCGGCGCACCGCCGAGGAGGTGACCACCACGTCGGCGTCGGCGACGTTCTCGGCGGCGTGGCCGATGCGGACGCGGCCGCCGAGCGAGGCCAGGCGGCGGGTGGTCTCCGACTCCTTCAGGTCGGAGCCCGAGACCGGGTAGCCCAGGTTGAGCAGCACCTCGGCGATGCCGCTCATGCCGATGCCGCCGATGCCGACGAAGTGGATCTTGGCGGAGCCGGAGCGGAACAGGATCATGGGCGGGGGCTTCCTTCGGGGTCCGGGGCCGCCGGGCGCACCGGCGCGAAGTCCGGGCCCCGGTCCTGGCCGAGGCGCGAGCCCCAGCGGAGGGCGATGAGCTCGACGCAGGCGCCGGCGATCTCGCCGGCGGCCTGGGGCGCGCCGAGCAGGCCGGCGGCGCGGGCCATGCGCTCGCGCCGCTCGGGGTCGGTGAGGATGGCGCGCGCCTCGGACGCGAGGAGCTCGCCGGTGAGGTGCTTCTCCTCGATCATGACCGCCGCGCCGGCGTCCACCAGGCTGCGGGCGTTCACCACCTGGTGGTTGTCGGCCGCGAAGGGGAACGGCACCAGGATCGAGGGCTTCTTGCAGACGGTCAGCTCGGCCAGGGTGGTGGCCCCGGCGCGGCAGACCACCAGGTCGCAGCCGGCGTAGGCGGCCGACATGTCGGTGATGAAGGTGCGGACGTCGGGCTGGAACCCGACCGCCCGGTAGCCCTTCTCGACCTGGTCGCGGTCCTTCGCCCCGGTCTGGTGGGTGACGCGGATCCGGTCCTTGAGGTCGGCCAGGTGCGGCAGCGCCTCGATGACCCGCATGTTGAGGGCGTGCGCGCCGAGGGACCCCCCGAACACCAGCAGCCGCAGCTCGTCGTGGGGCTCGCTCGGGCGCATGTAGTTGTCGAGGAGCTGGCGCCGGATCGGGTTCCCGAGCTGCTGCACCTTCTCCTTGCGGAAGTAGCGGCCCGCCTCGGGGAAGGCGGTGAAGACGGCGCGCGCGACGCGCCCGAGCACCCGGTTGGTGAAGCCGGGGAGCGCGTTCTGCTCCTGGATGGCGGTGGGGATGCGCAGCAGCCACGCCGCCAGCACCACCGGACCGCTGGCGTAGCCGCCCACGCCCACCACGATGTCCGGGCGCCACTTCTTCAGGATCCGGAGGCACTGCAGGAAGGCCCGCGGCAGCAGGAGCAGCCCGGTCAGCAGCCCGAGGATCCCCTTGCCCTTGAGCCCGGCCACCTCGATGAGCTCGATGGGGAAGCCGGCCTGCGGCACCACCCGGGCCTCGAGCCCGCGGGCGGTCCCCACGAAGACCACGTCGTTGCGGGGGTGACGGCCCACCACCTCCTCGGCGAGCGCGATGCCCGGGAACACGTGCCCGCCCGTGCCGCCTCCGGCGATGAGCATCCTCACGGCGCCACCTCCGCCTGCGAGAGGCGCACCGCCTGGCTGCCGCGCCGCAGGAAGCCGCCCTGGCCGGCGCTCACCGAGAGCAGGAGCCCCGAGGCGCCCATGAGCGTCATGAGCGAGCTGCCGCCGTAGGAGACGAACGGCAGCGTGAGCCCCTTGGTGGGCAGCAGCACCAGCACCACGCAGAGGTTGAAGATCGCCTGCACGCCGACGAGCGTGGTGAGCCCGAGCGCGAGGTAGCAGCCGAAGGCGTCGCCGGCCCGGAAGGCGGCCCGCATCCCCCGCCAGACGAAGACCGCGTAGAGGGCGACGAGCAGCAGCATGCCGAGGAGCCCCAGCTCCTCCGCGATCACCGCGCCGATGAAGTCGGTGTGCGCCGCCGGCAGGTAGAAGAGCTTCCCCTTCCCGTCGCCCAGCCCCTGCCCGAACCAGCCGCCGTTCCCGACCCCGAGCAGCGACTCGACCATCTGGAAGCCGTAGCCGTCGCGGTAGGCGAAGGGGTCCTTGAAGGCGAGCCAGCGCTGGAGGCGGTAGTGGGTCCCGGTGATGAGGTACCAGCAGACCGGCGCGGCGAAGAGGACGGCGCTCACGAGCCAGCCCAGCTTGACGCCGGCCGCGAAGAGCATGGCGAAGAGCACCGCGCCGAGCACGATGCAGGTGCCGAGGTCCCGCTCGAGCAGGCAGAGCCCCATGAGCATCACGGTGACGACGATGTGCGGCACGAAGCCGATGGAGAACAGGCGCATCTTGTCGCGCTTGTAGGCGAGCGAGCGCGCCAGGTAGAGCACCAGCGCCACCTTGCAGAGCTCCGCCGGCTGGAAGGAGAGCGGCCCGGCGCCGATCCAGCGGCGGGCGCCCCCGGCCATCTTGCCGATCCCGGGCACCAGCACGAGCAGCAGCGAGAAGACGGTGAAGATCAGCGCCGGGTAGGCGAGCCCCTCGAACCGGCGGTAGCCGAGCCGCAGGGCCCCGAGCAGGAGCGCCAGCCCCACCCCGGCGGCGAGGAGCTGCCGCTTGAGGAAGTAGAACTGGTCCTGGGTGCGCGCGGCGGCCGTCACCGCGCTCGCCGAGTAGACCATCACCGCGCCGAAGGCGGCGAGCGCCAGCACCGCCGCGAGCAGCCACCCGTCCACGGGAGCGGCGGCGCCGCGGTCGGCGGTCCGGTCGGGGCCGGGCGACGCCATCAGGGCAGCTCCTCGACCAGGCGGCGGAAGACGGCGCCGCGCTGCTCGTAGTTCTCGAACTGATCGTAGCTCGAGCAGGCGGGGGAGAGGAGCACCACGTCGCCCGCGCCGGCCAGGGCGGCGGCCCGGGTCACCGCGCGGTCGAGCGTGCCGCAGCGCTCGAGCGGGCAGAGGTCGCCGAGCTCGCGCTCGACGGCGGGGGCGTCCTCGCCGATGGTGAGCAGCGCCTTCACCCGGCCCGGGAAGAGGGCGCGCAGCGGCGCGTAGGGGGCGCCCTTGCCGTGGCCGCCCATGATCAGCAGCACCGAGGGCCTTCCGGCCGGGAAGGCCGCCAGCCCCACCGCGGTCGAGTCGACGTTGGTGCCCTTCGAGTCGTTGACCCACTCGACGCCCTCGCGCTCCCGGACCAGCTCGAGCCGGTGGGGCAGCCCGGGGAAGGCGTCGAGGCCGCGCCGCACCGCGTCCGGGGGGACGCCCAGCAGCCGGGCGCAGAGGATGGCCGCCATGGCGTTCTCGCGGTTGTGGCCGCCGCGGAGCGCGCGGCTGCGGACGGCGTAGCGCTCCTCCGGCCCATCCGCGAGCCGCACCGTCACCTCGCTGGCCGCGGCCTCCGGGGAGCGGGCGGCGCGCGGCGCCGGCGGGCCGAAGCCGAAGGTGTGGAGGGCGCCCCGCGAGGCGCGGGCCAGCCGGAGCGCCTCCTCGTCGCGGGCGTTCGCCACCGCGAAGTCGGCCGGCCCCTGGTTGGCGAAGAGCCGCCCCTTGGCGGCGGCGTAGGCGGCCACGTCGGCGTAGCGATCGAGGTGGTCGGGGGTGACGTTGGTGATGGCGGCCACGGCCGGCCGGAAGGTCTCGATCCCCTCGAGCTGGAACGAGGAGAGCTCGACCACCGCCACCTCGGCCCGGCCGCCGTCGAGCACCAGCTCCGAGAGCGGCGTCCCGAGGTTCCCGCCGGCGAAGGTGGGGCGGTGCTGGGCGAAGAGGGCGGCGGTGAGCGCGGTGGTGGTGCTCTTGCCGTTGGTGCCGGTGATGCCGACCACCGGCAGGCCGGGGAGGAAGCGCCAGGCCAGCTCCACCTCGCCCACCACCGGCACGCCGGCGGCGCGCGCCGCGGCGAGCGGCGGGATGGAGAGCGGCACGCCCGGCGAGACCACCACCAGGTCGGCCCCGGTGAAGTCGGCGGGGTCGTGCCCCCCCAGCGCCGCCCGCGCCCGGGCGCCCTCGAGCGCCCGCAGCTGGGGGGCGAGCTCCGCCGCGGCCCGGCGATCGGTGACCGTCACCCGGGCCCCCTCGCGGGCGGCGAGGCGCGCCGCCGCCACCCCGGAGCGGGCGAGGCCCACCACGGTGACGCGCGCGCCCTGGAGGGAAGCGGGGAAGGTCACGGCTACCTCAGCTTGAGCGACGCCAGCGCCACCAGCGCCAGCGCGATGGAGATGATCCAGAACCGGACGATGATCTTGGGCTCGGCCCAGCCCTCGAGCTCGAAGTGGTGGTGGATGGGGGCCATGCGGAAGACCCGCTTGCCCGTGGTCTTGAAGGACGCCACCTGGACCATCACGCTCACCGTCTCCGCCAGGAACACGCCGTGAAGGATGGCGCTCACCACCTCGTTCTTGGTGAGCACCGCGAGGGTGCCGAGACCGCCCCCGAGCGCCAGCGAGCCCACGTCGCCCATGAACACCGACGCCGGATAGGTGTTGTACCAGAGGAAGGCGATGCCCGCGCCCACCATGGCGGCGCAGAAGACCGCCAGCTCCTCGGCCCCCTGGATCTCGGGGATGCGCAGGTAGGGGGCGAGGTGGAACCCGCCGATGGTGGCGCCGGCCACGTAGGCCAGGATGAGGAAGGTGGAGGCGGAGACGATGGTCGGCCCGATGGCGAGGCCGTCGAGGCCGTCAGTCAGGTTGACCGCGTTGGAGGTGCCGATGATCACCACCAGCATGAAGGGCAGGTAGAGCCAGCCCAGCGAGGGGTGGAACCGGGTGGTGGAGAGGAACGGCAGCGAGAGGTGCAGGTCGAGCTTGCTCCCCACGGTGAGGAACGGGAAGGCGCCGTGCAGCGAGAAGTGCAGGTCGGTGAAGAGGCCGTAGTAGACGGCCAGCACGACCACGAGCTGCCAGAGGAGCTTCTTCTTGCCGGCGAGCCCCTTCGAGTTCTTCTTCGAGATCTTGAGCCAGTCGTCGGTGAAGCCGATGGCGCCGTAGCCCACGGTGACGAGGAGCGCCCCCCAGACCAGCCGGCTGCGCAGGTCGGCGAAGAGCAGGGTGGCGACCACCAGCGAGAAGAGCACCAGCGCGCCGCCCATGGACGGGGTCCCGGACTTCTTCTTGTGGGTCTCGGGGGTGTCCTCGCGGACGTTGCTGGCGCCGTACTGCACCACCCGCATGCGGGCGATGAACGCCGGCCCGAGCAGCAGCCCGAGCGCGAGGGCGGTGAAGCCGGCGGCGAGGATGCGGAACGAGGGGTAGCGCAGGACGTTGAAGAGCCCGAAGCGACCCGCGAGCGGATAGAGGAGGTGGTAGAGCATCTAGCGGATGGCCTCGACGAGCCGCTCGAGCTTGTTGCCGCGGCTGCCCTTGACGAGGAGGACGTCGCCCGGGGAGAGCCGCTCGCGCACGAAGCGCGCCAGCTCGGGCAGGTCCTCGGTGTGGAAGGAGTCGGCCTCGGCGAGGCCGGCGGCGCGCGCGGCGGCGACGGTGGCGCGGGTGCGGGGGCCGAAGGCGGCGAGCAGCCGCACCCCGGCG
>JAJXVM010000055.1 GCA_021782135.1 Myxococcales bacterium
CGGGGAGGAGCGCGCCGGCGAGGGCGCCGGCGAGCCCCATCGCCACCGCCAGCGCGAAGAGCCCGGGGGAGACCTCCACCCGCTCGATCCCCTCGAGCAGGTAGACGTTCTGCAGCGTGGCGCTCACCGCGCCCAGGTTGGCGCGCGCGGCGGCGAACCCGAGCGGGAGGCCGGCGGCGGTGCCGAGCAGCCCGAGCAGCGCCGCCTCGCCGAGCACGAGCGAGAGCACCTGGCCGCGGGTGGCGCCGAGGGCGCGCAGGAGCCCCAGCTCCTCCCGCCGCCGCGAGAGGGCCGCCCGGGTGGTGGCGTAGACCAGGAAGCCGCCGACGAAGAGCGAGATGAGCGAGAGCGCCGTCAGGTTGAGGCGGAACGCCGAGAGCAGCCCCTCGGCGTCGGCGCGGCGCGCCTCCGGGGCGGCCACGCGGACGGCCGGCCCGAGCCGGGCCTCGAGCCGCCGCGCCAGCCCGGCGCGATCGACCCCCGGCTCGGCGAGCACGTCCACCTGCGAGAGCCGCCCGCGGGCGCCGAACAGCCCCTGCGCCTGGGCGATGTCGAGGACGGCGAGCCGGCGGGAGGCGAGCGGCGAGAGCTGCTGGAAGTCCACCAGCGCCCCCACCCGCAGCCGGACGCGGCGCGAGCCGAGCGAGACGTCGATCGGGCTCCCCTCCCTCCAGCCCCGCTCGGCCGCCAGGGCGGGCGTCACCGCCACCCACCCCGGCGTCGAGAGCGCCGCGGCCACCCCGCCGGCGGGGAGCCGCCAGGGCACCCGCACCGGCGCGAGCAGGTCGGTGCCGACCAGCTCGAGCATGAGCCCGTCGGCGGCCCCCTCCACCTGCACCTCGGCCCGGTAGATGGGGAGCGCGGCCCGCACGCCCCGCTCCGCCAGGACCCCGGCCACCACCTCGTCCGGCAGGGACGGGGCCCGGGGCAGGACCTGGAGGTCGGCCTCGCCCGACACGGCGCGCACCCCGCCGGCGAAGGCGCCGAGCGCGCTCTGGTTCAGGATCTGGACCGAGAGCACCGCCGCCACGCCGAGCGCGACCCCCAGGACCGAGAGGGCGAAGAGCGCCCGGCCGGCGGAGAGCTGGGCCCGGAGCGCGTCGAAAAAGTAGCCCCTCACGCGCGCTCCAGCACCCCGCCGTGCAGGCGCCAGCGCTCGTCGGCGAGCGCCGCCAGCTCGCGGCTGTGGGTCACGTAGAGCAGCGCGCGCCCCTCCTCCCGCGCCACCCCGAGCAGCAGGTCCATGATCCGCTGCCCGCTCTCCTCGTCGAGGTTGCCGGTCGGCTCGTCGGCGAGGAGCAGCCGCGGCCGGAGCAGCAGGGCCCGGGCGATGGCCACCCGCTGCATCTCCCCGCCCGAGAGGCGCGAGACCGCGTCCCCGGCGCGGGCCGCGAGCCCCACCCGCTCGAGGAGCAGCGCCGCCCGGGCGCGGTCCTCCGGGCGGCGCCCCCCGGCGATGAGCGCCGGGACGAGCACGTTCTCCTCCACCGAGAGGTGCGGGAGCAGGTGGAAGAACTGGAAGACGAGGCCGACCTCGCGCCGCCGCGCCAGCGTGCGCTCGCGGTCGGAGAGCCGCGCCAGGTCCCGGCCCAGGAGCCGGACCTCGCCCGAGCTCGGCGCGTCGATCCCGGCGGCGAGGTGGAGGAAGGTGGACTTCCCGGAGCCGCTGCGGCCGATCAGCGAGACCACCCGGCTCCCCCGCAGCTCGACCGAGACGTCGCGCAGGGCGTGCAGCGTGCTCCCGGCGGCGGTCCCGTAGCGCTTGGAGACGTTCCGGAAGGCGAGGACCTCGTCCATGGGCGGCACCTTCATAGCCTCCCGGGCGCCCGCACGCCCCCGGGAACCGAGCCGATTTTCCCCTCCGGTCCGGGGGTCGGAGGCGGGCGTCCCCAGCTCGTCACTTCCCGCTGGACAGCTATACCCCAACGGGTAGGCTGCGCGCCCCGTATCCCTCCAGGGAGGAACACGTGAACCTTCGCCGTCTCGCCGTCCCGCTGCTCGCGCTCGGCGCGCTCCTCGTCGCCCCGGCCGCCCGCGCGGACTTCGCCACCACCAACGTGCAGCTGCTGCAGGGCTGGAACTTTCACGACAAGATCCTGCACTACGACACGAACAGCGGTGCGATGACCACCGTCACCATCAACCACTTCAGCACCTGGTCGTACGGCGACAACTTCTTCTTCGTCGACCTCTACCAGGGCAACTTCAACGACCCCGACGCCTACTACAACAAGGCCAAGGCGTACGGCGAGTGGCACCCGCGCCTCGACTTCACGAAGATGTTCGGCTTCAAGATGCCGGGCTTCAAGACCTTCGGCCCGGCGGCGGAGCTCAACCTCGGCAGCGGCTACTACGGCTACCTCGCCGGCGTGGGCGGCGACCTCGACCTGCCCATCCCGGGCGTGGTGGGCATCAACTTCTACTACAAGTACGACCAGTACCTGAAGAACACCTACCAGATCAGCCCGTACTGGACGGTGCCCTTCAACATGGGGCCGCTGCCCTTCCTCTTCACCGGCTTCATCGACGTCCAGGGCTGGAAGACGGACGGCAACCCGAACGACGCGAACAACGGCTTCGACGGCCTCGACTTCCTCGGCCAGCCCGAGCTGCTCGTGGACGTGCTCGCCCCGTTCGGCGGCAGGTCCGGCAAGCTCTACGCCGGCTGCGAGTACTACCTGCACTTCAACAAGACCAACAACACCCAGTCGCCCCAGGCGATGCTGCAGTGGAACTTCGACTGAGCAGGCCGCGCTCCTCGCCGTTTCTCGGGGGAGCACGGCAGCTCGTCGCGCGACGCCGGCCGGGCGCGAGCCCGGGCCGGCGTCCGCTTTTTCGGGCCCGGTTTCGGCTGCCTCCCAGGAGGGAGGGCGGCGGCGTCCCCCCAGCGTAGAGTCGTGAGCCAGACAGCGGGCCGCCAGGCCCGACGACCTCTGCGTCGCGCGTCCGGGGGGAAGCGCCATGGAACAGCTCGGAGACGGCCCGCTCCTTCACTGGGCCCTGACGGTGATCGCGCTCTGCCTCTTCGTGCCGTTCACGGTTCCGAAGCTCCTCGACCGCTGGGAGCGCCGGCAGGACCTGCGGACGCGGCGGGCGATGCGCCCGGTCCGGCGCCCTTGACCCGGCCGTCCGCGCTCGCCGCGCGCGGCTCCCAGCGCGTCTCGAGGCGCGCCAGCTCGCGCCCGTCCTCCTCGCGGACGATGGCGTGGCGGAACCCCCCGGCCCCGTCGGCGGCGCTGCGCGCGAGCACCGCGCTCCCGTAGCGACACTCGGCCAGGAACTGCACGTCGACGGTCGACGGTCGCGCGCTCCGCCAGGTCTCCTCGGGCACCGACTCGAGCGCCCAGCCCAGGTAGGAGAGGTTGTTCACGTGCTGGTTGAGGTCGATGTCCGAGTAGCGGGTCCGGAAGCGCCTCTCCTCGAAGCCGCCTTCGAGCGCCGGCAGCCTTCTCCCGGGCGGCTCGAGGACGTGCGGCGGCAAGTCGGCGGGCCCGGCGGCCACCACCCGGTCCGGCCGGACCGGGCGCCGCGTGGCGAGGTCGAGGACGAACCACTGGCTCACGGCGCGGGCCACCTCCACCCCGTCCGCCTGCCGGCGCAGGACGAAGTCACGGAAGGCGGCGAACCGGTCGAGACCGGAAGGCCAGGTGCTCGCCTCGAGCACGTCGCCGGCCCGGACCGTGGCCCGGATCTCGATCCGCTGGCGCGCGAGGACCCAGGTGAGCCCGCGGCGCATCAGCTCCGGCAGGCTCCAGCCGAGGGCGGCGGCGTGGTCGCCCGCGACCTCCTGCAGGTAGCCGGCGAGCGCGGCCGGAGCGGCCTCGCCGAAGGCGTCCACCTCGTAGCTGTGCACCGGGAAGGCGCGGGTGTACGGCCGCATCGGCCAGACTCTACACCGCGCCCGAGCCGGCCGCCCGGCGGCGCTCCGGGACCTGCTCCGCGCTCCACGGCGGGCCGGTCGCGTCGGCGGCGCCCGAGCGCGGAGCCGCGCTTTACGCCGGCCGCAGCGGCGCGTAAGAAGCGGGTCCCGATGGCCGCCCCTGGAAAGAAGGCGCTCGCGGCGCTGGCCGCGCTGGCGGCGATCCTGGCGCTCTGCGCCTACGCCGCCGCGCGGCTGCGCCGGCCAAAGCCCCCGCTCGCCTCGAACCGCTGGGGCGGGCCGCTCCGCCCCGCGCCGCTCGTCTCCCGGGGCAAGCCGGTCGCCTCGTGGCCGGCGGGCGGGCAGGTGCTGGTGGACGGGATCTACCGCGCCGACGAGGTCTGGGCGGGCGGGCACCCCACCCCGGCGCGCCCGTCCTGGGTGGCGATCCGGGTCGGGCGGGGCCCGACCCGCCTGCTGCTCTCGTGGGCCTCGTCGCACAACCACGACTACGACGACGTCTTCTACGGCGCGCCGGCCGACTACCGGATCGAGACCTCGGCCGACTCGAGCGATGGCGCCGACGGGCACTGGCGCACCGAGGTGAGCGTGGCCGGCAATCCGGTGCACGCCCGCGCCCACTCCTTCGACTTCACCGGCCGCCGCTGGGTGCGGCTCGTGGTCACGGGCCTGCCGGAGCGGGTGAACCGCTGGGGGCTGTTCCTCGACGAGATCGACGTCCACGACCTCTCCGGCGGCGGCGACGACGTGTGGCTGTTCCTGGGCGACAGCATCACCGCCGGCGCCTTCGACCGCGCCCCCGCGCACCAGCCGAGCTTCGCCGAGGACGTCGCGCGCGCCCGGCCCGGCTACCACCCGGCCACCATCGACGCCGGGCTCTGCAACGCGCACGTCGAGGACCTGCTCCGGCGAGTCGACCAGATCCTGGCGCTCAACCCCGACGCCCGGGTGGTGGCGATCGGCATCGGATCCAACGACAACCCGCCCGCCCCGTTCCGCGCCGGGCTCACCGCGCTCGTCCGCCACATCCGGGCCGCCGGCCGGATCCCCGTGGTGGCCCGCATCCCCTTCCAGACCAAGTTCTCCTTCGACTACGTCGCCCCGCTCAACGAGGTGGTGGACCAGGTCACCGCGGCCGAGGGGCTCGTCCCCGGGCCGGACCTGTACGGCTTCTTCCGCTCGCACCCGGAGCGGATCTCGGACGGCATCCACCCGGACGAAGCGGGGGCGGTGGAGTTGAACCGGCGCTGGGCCGAGGCAGCCGCGCCCCTCTACGTACCCTAAAGGGGCGTATCGGAACTTCCCCAGGCCTCTTCGCCGGATCGGCCCGCTGGCGCACCCCGGCACCCAACAGTTGCTGGACGCCCACCCGCTCCCGGGTGTTTGCTTCGCCGCCATGCACACCGCACTCGACGATCCGGAAGAACGTTGCGCCCGGCTGCCTGTCAGCCGGGCGAGCTTCACCATCCACCGCCTCCCGCCCGACGCCGCGCTGCTGCGGCTGATCCACGAGTGGGAGGCCAGGGCCCGCGAGCTGCGCCGGCGTGACGTCGCCGCCGAGACGCGCCGCAGGCTCTCCGACGACGAAAGACTGCTCGAGGACCTCGAGGAGACCCTCACCGGCGACGAGCCGGGCGAGGCCGACGCGCCCGAGCGGGTGCTGCGGGTGGCCCGCTGCGCCGGCCGGGTGCAGGCCGTGGCCGCC
Organism: Myxococcales bacterium; assembly: GCA_021782135.1. Classification (GTDB taxonomy): domain Bacteria; phylum Myxococcota; class Myxococcia; order Myxococcales; family Anaeromyxobacteraceae; genus Anaeromyxobacter_B. Next base: position 5,586 of record JAJXVM010000055.1, read on the forward strand.
CTGTTCCGCGCTCCGCGCGCCGTCTTCGTCGAGTACCTGGTCGCGGCCCCCTGGAACCTGCTCGGCCGCGAGGACCCGCCCGCCATCGAGACCCGGCGCGGCGCCGGCACCGCCCTGCTGGTCCAGGCGGTCCGGAGCAGCCTCGCCACCGGCCTCGGCGGCCGGGTCTCGCTCCAGGCCGAGAACCCGCGCTGCCTCGCCTTCTACGAGCACCTCGGCTTCGCGCCGGTGCGGGCGTCCGACCAACCGCGCGCGCTCGTGCCCCGCCGCGAGGGCTGGTGGACCACCCCCGTCGCCCGGCTCGGGGCCGGCGTCGAGACGCTCGAGGATCGCCAGAGCCCCTGGATGATCTTCGATCCGGCCCGGGCCGGGGACGCCGCGCCGCTCGTCCGGGCGGCGGGGCTGGCGCTCTCGCGGGCGGCCTGAGGCGGGGACCGGGCGTACCGGCCGGCCCGCCGCTCAGCTCGCGTAGCCGACCAGCCGGTACACCACCCTCCCGGTCAGCTCGCGCAGCACGTCGGCGCTGCGCTGGAGGGCGGTCGCGCGCGGCAGCCAGCCGTCGTCGCGGCCGTCCCCGGCGCGCCGGTCCACCGGCAGCGCGTCGGGACGGAGCCCGACCCGGCGGAAGCAGCCGAGCGCCCGGGGCATGTGGGCGGCGCTGGTCACGAGGAGCAGCGACTTCCAGCCGCGCTCCCGGATCACCTGGGCCGAGAGCACCGCGTTCTCGCGGGTGTTCCGGCTGTGCCCCTCCACCACCAGCCGGTCGCGCGGGACGCCCCACTCGGCCAGCTTGGCGGCGGCGCGCTCGGCCTCGGACGGCTCGCCGGCGTCGGCGCGGATGAGCCCGCCGGAGAGGAGCAGGTGGCGGACCCGTCCGCTCCGGACGAGCTCGAAGGCCCGCACGTACCGGTCGGCCGCCTCGTTCAGCTCGAGCCCTCCGGTGAGCCGCTCCACCGCCGGTTCGCTCGCGCCGCCCAGCACCACCGCGGCGTCGTAGACCACGCCCGGGCGCGAGGTGTCCCGCGCCTCCGCCTCGGCGAAGCGCTGGAGCCGGTTCGCCAGCGGGGGGAGCGAGAAGACCACCAGCAGGGCGAGCGCGAGCGCCCCCAGCGCCGCGGCCCCCCGGGAGCGCCGGCGGGCCGCCGCGAGCAGCGCGCCGAGGCCGAGGAGGAGCGACCAGGCCAGCGGCTCGACGAACCAGTCGAGCGCCTTGGAGAGGACGAGGAACACGGCGGGATGATACATCCCCGCCATGAGCGACTCGAAGAAGCTGCTCCTGCTCGGCTCCGGCGAGCTGGGCAAGGAGCTCGTCATCGCCGCCCAGCGGCTCGGCCAGACGGTGGTGGCGGTCGACTCCTACGACGGCGCCCCGGCGCAGCAGGTGGCCCAGGCGCGCGAGGTCATCTCCATGCTCGACGGCGCCGCCCTCGACGCGGTGGTGGCGAAGCACCGGCCCGACCTCGTGGTGCCGGAGATCGAGGCCATCCGCACCGAGCGGCTCCACGAGTACGAGCGGGCCGGGATCCAGGTGGTGCCGAGCGCCCGCGCCGCCAACTTCACCATGAACCGAAGGGCGATCCGGGACCTCGCCGCGCGCGACCTCGGGCTGCGGACCGCCCGCTACGCCTACGCCGCCAGCCTCGAGGAGTTCCGCGCCGCGGTGGGCCGCGTCGGTCTCCCCTGCGTGGTGAAGCCGCTCATGAGCTCCTCCGGGAAGGGGCAGAGCGTGGTCCGCGAGGAGGCCGGGATCGCCGCCGCCTGGGACTACGCCCTGCGCGGCACGCGCGGCGACCTGCGCGAGGTGATCGTGGAGGAGTTCATCTCCTTCCAGTCCGAGATCACGCTGCTCACGGTGACGCAGAAGAGCGGCGAGACCCTCTTCTGCCCGCCCATCGGCCACCGCCAGGAGCGCGGCGACTACCAGGAGAGCTGGCAGCCCCACCCGATGCCGGAGCGGCTCCTCGCCAGCGCCCGCGAGATGGCCGACCAGGTGACCCGGTCCCTCGGCGGCGCCGGCCTGTGGGGCGTGGAGTTCTTCCTCGGGGAGGACGAGGTCTGGTTCTCGGAGCTCTCCCCGCGCCCGCACGACACCGGCATGGTGACCCTGGCCGGCACGCAGAACCTCACCGAGTTCGAGCTCCACCTGCGCGCCATCCTCGGCCTCCCCATCCCGGAGATCGTCCTCGAGCGCGCCGGCGCCTCGGCGGTGATCCTGGCGAGCCGCGATGGCCTCCCCGAGGTGCGCGGGCTCGCGGACGCGCTGGCCCGCCCGCGCACCGACGTGCGCATCTTCGGCAAGCCGGTCACCCGGCCTCACCGGCGCATGGGCGTGGCGCTCGCCTGGGACGAGCCCGGCGCGGACGTGCGGGCGCTGGTGGAGCGGGCCCGGGCGACCGCCGCGCGGGTCAGCGTCGACCCGCGATGACCTCGCGCGCGACCTCGAGGAAGCGCGCCACCGCCGGCGCCTGGTCGTCGGGCCGGTAGAGCGCCAGGAGCCGGGTGCGCGGCGCCGGCGGCGCGAGCGGCCGGTAGACCACCCCGGCGAGCTGGAGCGCCTCGGCCGAGGCGGGCACCAGGGTCACCCCGATGCCGGCCGCCACCAGCGCCACGGTGGTCGAGAGCTCCAGGGTCTCCTGCGCCACCTCCGGCTGGAACCCCGCCTGCCGGCAGACCCCGGCGACGAAGTCCATCCAGCCCGGGCGCGGCGCCCGGGGGAAGAGCACGAACGGCTCCGCGGCGAGGTCGCGCAGCGGCACGCTCCGGCGCGAGGCGAGCCGGTGCGCCCGCGGCAGCGCCACCCGGAGCGGCTCGTCGAGGAGCGGGACCGCCGCGAGCGCCTCGTCGCCCACCGGCCGCCGCGCGAAGCCGAGCTGGATCCGGCCGCTCCGGAGCGCCGCCACCTGGTCGGCGGTGGACATCTCGTTGAGCGCGAGCGCCACCTCCGGGTTGCGCTCGCGGAACCGGCGGAAGAGGGTCGGCAGCAGCCCGTAGGTCGCGGAGGCGACGAACCCCACCGCGAGCGCCCCCGCCTCCCCGCGCGCCACCCGCCGCGCCGCCGCCCCGGCCTGCCCCACCCGCGAGAGGATGCCCCGCGCCTCCTCGAGGTAGACCGCGCCGGCCTCGGTGAGCCGAACCCGGCGGCGAGTGCGCTGGAACAGCTCGAAGCCGAGCTCGCGCTCGAGCTGGCGGATCTGCTGGCTGAGCGGCGGCTGGGAGATGCCGAGCCGGGCCGCCGCGCGCCCGAAGTGCAGCTCCTCGGCGACGGCGACGAAGTAACGGAGGTGGCGCAGCTCCATCGGTCATATGTAATACGTCTCACCGGCGTCGAAAGAGATATTGGACGTATCTCTTCCGGGCGGCCAGGATCCGCCGGTCCCATGAGCCCCGCCGATCCTCCCGCCGCCCCCTCCGGCCTCACCCCCGCGATGCTCCTCGCGCTGGGGCTCGCCGGCTTCTGCGCCTTCCTCAACGTCTACGTCACCCAGCCGCTGCTCCCGCTCTTCCGCGAGGTCTTCGGGATCTCGAGCGCCCGCGCGGCGCTCACCGTGAGCGCCCCCACCCTGGCGGTGGCGCTGGCCTCGCCCTTCGTCGGGCTGCTCGGGGATCGCGCCGGCCGGCGCCGGCTCATCGTGCTCTCGCTCTTCCTGCTCTCGGTCCCGACCCTCCTCGCCGCCACGGCGCCGAGCATCGACGCGCTCATCGCCTGGCGGTTCGCGCAGGGGCTGGCGGTGCCCGGGATCTACGCGGTCGGGATCGCCTACATCAGCGAGGCCTCCGGCGGATCCGGGATGGCGCGCGGCATGGCGGCGCTGGTCACCGGGAACGTGCTCGGCGGCTTCACCGGCCGGGCCATCTCCGGGCTGGTCGGCGAGCGGCTCGGGTGGCGGGCCGTGTTCGTGACCCTCGCGATCCTCACCTTCAGCGGCGCCTGCGCCACCTTGCGCTTCCTCCCGAAGCAGCCTCCGCGGCGCGCGCCGGGGAGCGCCGCGCCGCGCGGGGCGCTGCGACGGCTCCGCCGGCAGCTCGTCACCCCCCGGCTGGTCGCCACCTACGCGGTCGGCTTCAACGTGCTCTTCTCGCAGGTGGCGATCTTCACCTACGTCACCTTCCACCTCGCCGCCCCGCCCTTCCGGCTCGGCGCCGCCGCGCTCTCGTCCATCTTCGTGGTCTACCTGGTGGGCGCGGTGGTCACCCCCTTCGCCGGCCGCTGGATCGACCGGGTCGGCGCGCGCCGCGCGCTCGGGGCGGTGCTCGCCGCCGCCGTCGCCGGGGGCGCGCTCACGCTGCTCCCCGCCCTCTGGGCGGTCACCCTCGGCCTCGCCCTCTGCTGCACCGCGGTCTTCGTGGCCCAGTCGGCCTCCACCGCCTTCCTGCAGTCGGCCGCCGCGCCCGAGGCCCGCTCCACCGCCGCCGGCGTCTACGTCTCGAGCTACTACCTGGGCGGCGCCGCGGGCGGCATCGTCCCGGCCCTGGCGTGGCACCTCGGCGGCTGGCCCGCCTGCGTGGGGCTGGTGGCGCTCGTGCAGCTCGGCACCATCGCCCTCGCCTTCCGCTTCTGGGGCGGGCCGGCGGTGGCGGAGGGGCGGACGGCGCCGGTGGCGGCCTGAGCCGCGGCGATCAGGCGCCGGCCGCGGGCCGGGCCCGGTGGCGCGGGTTGCGGCGGCCGTCCTCGACGCAGGCGAGCTGGCGCGCCACCGAGCGGCGGAAGGCGGCGCGCAGCGGCTCGTACTTGCCGGCGTCGCGCTCCAGCCCCCCGAGCGCCAGGGCCACCGCCTCGATGGTCGAGAGGCAGTGGGCGGCCGGCTCGCGCCGCAGCCCGGCGTAGCCGCTCGGCTCGACCGGCGCGAGCGAGATGCGCGGCAAGGCGGCCAGCGCCGGGTTCACCTTCACCATCTTGGCGGCGAGGTGCCAGGTCCCGTCGATGACGAACAGCACCCGGGGCGGCGCCGCGGCGCGCTCCTCGGCCGGCGTGGCCCCCTCGCCGGGGAAGAGCAGCGCCGCGTCTCCGCTCCGGCAGAGCTCCTGGACCCGGGCGTGCGAGGAGAAATCGACGCCCCGGTGCAGCTCCGAGTTGGGCAGCGCCAGGTGCGCCATCCAGGCGGTGCAGATGGCGAGCCGCGCCTCGCGCGGATGCTGCAGGAGGACCACCCGCGCCGCGGAGGCGATCGAGGGCAGCTCCCGGCAGAGGCAGAACGGCTCGGGGCGGAGGCAGCGGAGGCAGGTGGCGCGCACGGGGAGCGCAGGAGAGCACGAACCCCGGCGCGCGTCGAGGGAGGGGGCGAGGCCCCGCGGCCGCCCCCTCCCCCGGTCCTAGCAGCCGAGCTTCTTGAAGAAGTCGTTCCCCTTGTCGTCCACGAGGATGAAGGCCGGGAAGTCGACCACGTCGATCTTCCAGACCGCCTCCATGCCCAGCTCGGGGAAGTCGATGCACTCCACCTTCTTGATGTTCTCCTCGGCCAGGACCGCCGCCGGGCCGCCGATCGAGCCGAGGTAGAAGCCGCCGTGCTTCTGGCACGCGTCGGTCACCTGCTGGCTCCGGTTGCCCTTGGCGATCATCACCATCGAGGCGCCCTTCGACTGCAGCAGGTCCACGTAGCTGTCCATGCGGCCGGCGGTGGTCGGGCCGAAGGAGCCGGACGGCTTGCCGGGCGGGGTCTTGGCCGGGCCGGCGTAGTAGACCGGGTGGTCGAGGAGGTACCGCGGCACCGGCTTGCCGGCGTCGACGATCTCCTTGAACTTGGCGTGGGCGATGTCGCGCGCCACCACCAGCGTGCCGGTGAGGAGCAGCGGGGTCGAGACTGGGTGCTTCGTCAGCTCGGCCAGGATCTCCTTCATCGGCCGGTTCAGGTCGACCTTGACCCCGTGTCCGTGGCGGCCGGTCCGGTACTGCTCGGGGATGAGCCGCCCCGGCTCGTGGTCGAGGGCCTCGATCCAGAGGCCGTCGCGGTTGATCTTGGCCTTCACGTTGCGGTCGGCGGAGCAGGAGACCCCCATGCCCACCGGGCAGGAGGCGCCGTGGCGCGGCATCCGGATCACCCGCACGTCGTGGGCGAAGTACTTGCCGCCGAACTGCGCGCCGATGCCGAGCTTGTAGGCCGCGTCGAGGAGCCTCTTCTCGAGCTCGAGGTCGCGGAAGGCGACGCCCTGGTCGTTCCCCTGCGTGGGGAGCCCGTCGTAGTACTTGGTGGAGGCGAGCTTGACGGTCTTGAGGCAGGCCTCGGCCGAGGTGCCGCCGATGACGAAGGCCACGTGGTAGGGCGGGCAGGCGGCGGTGCCGAGGTGCTGCATCTTGTCGACGAGGAACTTCTCCAGCTTGTCGGGGTTGAGGAGCGCCTTGGTCTCCTGGAAGAGCATGGTCTTGTTGGCCGAGCCGCCGCCCTTGGCCACGAAGAGGAACTTGTACTCGGCGCCCTCGGTCGCGTAGAGGTCGATCTGCGCGGGGAGGTTCGTGCCGGTGTTCTTCTCGTCGTAGACGTTGAGGGCGGTGGTCTGCGAGTAGCGCAGGTTCTCCCTGGTGTAGGTCTCGTAGACGCCCTGGGAGAGGAGCTCCTCGTCCTTCACGCCGGTCCAGACCTGCTGCCCCTTCTTGCCGACGATGGTGGCGGTGCCGGTGTCCTGGCACACGGGCAGCTCGCCGCGCGCGGCGATCTCGGCGTTGCGCAGGAAGGCGAGCGCCACGCCCTTGTCGTTCGGCGAGGCCTCGGGGTCGGAGAGGATCTTCGCCACCTGCTCGTTGTGGGCCGGGCGCAGGAAGAAGGAGCACTCGCGCAGGGCCTCGCGGGCGAGCCGGGTGAGCGCCGACGGCTCGACCTTGAGGATCTCCTTGCCGTCGAAGGTGGCCACCGAGACCCCCTCCTTGGTGAGGAGGCGGTACTGCGTCTCGTCCTTCGCGAGCGGGAACGGATCCTGGTACTTGAACGCGGGGGTCGCCATGCCGGAGGTCTCCTTGTGAGCGGGCCGGGGTGAAAAAAAGCGGGCGCAAGCAAACCACACTTGCACCCGCGGTGTCGACGCGTGGATGGGGCGGGCGCCCGCCCGGGCGCCCGCCGCGCGGATCAGCTCCTCACTACTCCTCGACCTCGGTGAGGACCAGCTGTCCGTACTTGTCCTTCACCGGCTCGCGGATCTGGAGGAGCTCGAACCACTTCCAGAAGGCCTCCAGGAAGACCACCGCCATGAGGACCATGAGCACCACCGAGAGGCCGGCCAGCAGGTAGAGCCCCTTCGGCAGGTAGTTGCGGGTGATGTTGAGGTAGCCCGCGCTCATGGTGACCGGGATCATGAGCACGCCCGGAACCGCCGTGACCCAGGCGTAGCGCGCCTTGCCGAGCCGGATGATCATGGTGGTGCAGATGATGAGCGCGCTGGTGGCGAGGAGCTGGTTCGACATGCCGAAGAGCGGCCAGATGGTCTGGATGTCGCCGGTGTAGACCAGGTAGCCCCAGGAGCAGGTGAAGATGACGCTGGTGATCACGATGCCCGGCATCCACTTCTTCTCGTCGAACTTCGGGAACACCTTCCCCATCATCTCCTGCAGCATGTAGCGGCCGACGCGGGTGCCGGTGTCCACGGCGGTGAGGATGAAGACCGCCTCGAACATGATGGCGAAGTGGTACCAGTAGCCGGCGAGCCCCTTCATGAAGGGCACCGCCGAGAAGACGTAGGCCATGCCCACCGCCAGCGAGACCGCGCCGCCGGGGCGCCCCTGCAGCTGCTCGCCGACCTCCTTCGCCAGCTCCGGCAGGTGGGCGACGCCCATCCCGAGCGTGGCGAAGACCTTGGGGCTGGTGTTGATGGCGAAGTAGTCGCCGGGGACGAGCACGCAGGCGGCGACGAGCGCCATGATGGCCACCACGCCCTCCACCAGCATGGCGCCGTAGCCCACGAAGAGGACGTCCTTCTCGGTCCCGATCATCTTGGGGGTGGTGCCGGTCCCGATGATGGCGTGGAAGCCGGAGAGCGCGCCGCAGGCGATGGTGATGAAGATGAAGGGGAAGACCGCGCCGGGGATGATGGGCCCGCCGCCGTGCACGTAGCTCGTGATGGCCGGCATCTGCAGGGTCGGGTGGACCACCGCGATGCCGAGCACCAGGACCGCCACCGTGCCGAGCTTGAGGTAGGTGGAGAGGTAGTCGCGCGGGCAGAGCAGCAGCCAGACCGGGAGCACCGAGGCGGCGAAGCCGTAGAGCGGGATCACGAGCGCGATCTGGTTGCGGCTCAGGGTGAAGAGCCTCGCCAGGGCCGGGTTGGCCGCCACGTGCGGGCCGGCGAGGAGCGCCAGGAAGAGCAGGCCGACGCCGATGACGCTCGCCCCCTTGACGTCGCCCGGGCGCCACTTGTGGAGGTAGACGCCCATGAGCAGCGCGATGGGGATGGTGGCGAGCACGATGAAGGTGCCCCACGGGCTCTTGAAGAGCGCGTTCACCACCGCGATGGAGAGCCCCGCCAGCGTGAGGATGAGGATGAAGAGGATGGCGAACGAGGCGACGATCCCGGCCCGCGTGCCGATCTCGTGCTCGGCGATGAGCGAGAGGCTCTTGCCGCGGTGGCGCACCGAGGCGAAGAGCACCACCATGTCGTGCACCGCGCCGGCGAGCACGCTGCCGGCGATGATCCAGATCGCGCCGGGCAGGAACCCGAACTGCGCCGCCAGCACCGGCCCGAGCAGCGGCCCGGCGGCGGCGATGGCCGCGAAGTGGTGCCCGAAGAGCACGTAGCGGTTGGTCTCGTGGTAGTCGTGCCCGTCCTCGAGCGCGACCGCGGGAGTGACTCGGGAGTCGTCGAGCGCGAGGACGCGCCGGGCGATGAACAGGCCGTAGAACCGGTACGCGAGCGCGAACACGCACAGCGCCACGAAGACCAGCGTCACTGCGTTCATGGGTGTCTGCTCCTTGCGCCCCCGGGGCGGGGCGTGCGGAGAGCCTACACCCTCGCCGAGCGCGGGACGCAGCGCACGCTTGCAGGCCCGGTGGGGGCGGCCGCGGGTCCGGATCTCCCGGGTTCGGCAGGCGCCCTCGCGGCACGAATCGCGAGGTCCGAAGCCTCCGCGAGGCCCCAGCCACCCCCGGAGACGCCGGCCCGCGCGGCCGTCCCCCTTCTGAGTGAGTTTGTCAAACCCTTTCGGGTTCATAAGCGGCACTTTTCTCGACTTTTTCAGGTTCATCGTGTACGAGCATCACTCCCTTCTCGTTTTGGGGAGGGTCCGGGCGGCACTTCTTGCCGCCGGAACTAGAGAAGAAAAGAGTTTCAGTAATGGCGACTGGTTCCGTGAAGTGGTTCAACGACGCGAAGGGCTTCGGCTTCATCACCCAGGACAGCGGCGGCGAGGACGTGTTCGTCCACCACACCGCCATCCAGGCCGACGGCTTCCGCACCCTCGCCGAGGGTCAGAAGGTGGAGTTCGACGTGACCAAGGGCCCCAAGGGCCTGCAGGCGCAGAACGTCCGCGCCATCTAACCGCTTCGCGGTGAATGGAACAGGAAGCCCGGTCTCTCGCGAGGCCGGGCTTTCTCGCTTTCTGGAGCCGCGATCGCTCGCGCCCGGCGACCCCCTTCAGCGCGCCGGCAGCACCCCGAGCCGCCGCAGCTCGGCGACGAGCGCGCGGCTGACGCGGGCGTGGTTGGCCCGCCACTCCTCGTGCGCGCCCGGTCCCACCCGGTTGGCCACCGCCAGCGCGGCGCCGGCCGGCACGCCCGCCTCGGCGCAGGCCGCCAGGACTCCCGACAGCTCGAGGTGCTCGACCTCGGCCACGCCCGCCAGGGCGCGCGCGCCCTCCTCGCTGATGGTGACCGCCGGCGGAACCGCCACCCGGACCGCGGGGAGCGGAAGCGCCCAGGACGTCGGCCAGCGGACCGTCTCGACGGGCGGGCGGTAGGCGCGCCCGGCGAGCTCGTCCTGCGAGGAGGCGACCGCCTCGCGGGCGGAGACCAGCGCGCCCGGCGCGAGCCGCGCGTCGAGGGCGCCGCAGGTGCCCACGAACAGCACCCGCTCCGGCGGCGACTCGCAGAGCAGCCGCGCGAGCCGCGCCGCCGCCGGGACCG
>JAJXVM010000345.1 GCA_021782135.1 Myxococcales bacterium
CCCGCTCCCGCCCGCGTGGGCGGCGGCGGCGCAGCAGGAGGAGAGCTTCCAGCGGCGAACCCGGAAGGGACGCCCGTCGTCGCGCGGTTCGAGCACCGGAGGGCCTCAAAGAGGGGGACTAGGAACTGCCCATTCAAACTGCAAAAGTGACGGTAGGTGTACCCCTGATTCGGGGCTGCCCCACCCGAGAGCGCCCGCGCCCCCGCATCCGGCAACTCGACTCCCCGAGGGAGGCCGCCGATGAGCGAAGTGGTCCTGGCTCGCCCCGCAGGCACCCCCTGGTACAGGGAGATCCGCCGCGAGCAGTGGTTCGCCCTGATCGCCGGCCAGCTGGGCTGGGCGCTCGACGCCTTCGACGTGATGCTCTACTCCTTCTGCCTCACCACCATCATGAAGGAGTGGGGCAGCTCCCCGGCCGCGGCCGGCTTCATGGTCTCCGTGACCCTGTTCGCCTCCTCGTTCGGCGGGATCCTCTTCGGCGCGGTGGCGGACCGGATCGGGCGCAAGCGGGCGCTCATGATCACCGTGCTGCTCTTCTCGGTCTGCTCCGGCCTCGCCGGCCTGGCGCGGAACCTGACGCAGCTCGCGCTGGCCCGCACCGTGCTCGGGCTGGGCATGGGCGGCGAGTGGGCCTCGGGCGCGCTGCTGGTCTCCGAGACCTGGCCTCCGGAGCACCGCGGCAAGGCGGTGGGCATCATGCAGAGCGGCTGGGCCATCGGCTACATCCTGGCCGCCGCCGCGGGCGCCACCATCCTCCCGGCCTTCGGCTGGCGCGCGATGTTCTTCGTGGGCATCGCCCCCGCGCTCTTCACGCTCTGGATCCGCAGCCGCGTCGAGGAGCCGGCCATCTGGGTGGCGGCGCGGCAGGCGCCCCGGGAGGCGAGGAGGAGCGACTTCGGCTTCTTCCAGATCTTCGGCCCCTCCCTGCGGCGCTACACCCTGCTCAGCACGCTCACCAGCGCCTTCGTGATGTTCGCTTACTGGGGGCTCTTCACCTGGATGCCGGGCTTCCTCGCCATGCCGGTGGCCAAGGGCGGCGCCGGACTGGGCATCGCCAAGGCGCCCATCTGGATCATCCCCATGATGATCGGCGCCTTCCTGGGATACGTGAGCTTCGGCTTCATCGCCGACAAGCTCGGCCGCCGGCCCACCTTCGCCGCCTTCCTGCTCATCTCGGCCGGCCTGGTCTGGATCTTCGGCGGCACGCGCGACGTCACCACCCTGATGCTGCTCGGGCCGCTGGTCGGCTTCTTCGGCTCGGGCTACTTCAGCGCCTTCGGCGCCTTCATCTCCGAGCTCTTCCCCACCCACGCGCGCGGCGCGGGGGTCGGCTTCTGCTACAACGCCGGCCGGATGCTGAGCGCCCTCGCCCCCACGGTGGTGGGCGCGCTCTCGACGCGCTATGGCCTGGGCGGCGCGCTCACCTTCCTGGCGGTGGCCTTCGCCGGCGGCGCCGCCTCCATCTACCTGCTGCCCGAGACGCGCGGGCGGAAGCTGGCCTGACGACATGGCGCTGGAAGTCGACCTGAACTGCGACATGGGGGAGAGCTTCGGGGCCTACACGCTCGGCCTCGACGAGGAGGCCATGCCCCTCGTCACCTCGGCCAACGTGGCCTGCGGGTTCCACGCCTCCGACCCGGGCACGATGCGGCGCACGGTCCGCCTGGCCAGGCGGCACGGGGTGGCCGTGGGCGCGCACCCCTCGTTTCCCGACCGGGTCGGCTTCGGGCGACGTGCGCTGGCCGCCTCGCCGGAGGAGATCCGGGACGACGTCACCTACCAGGTCGGCGCGCTCTGGGCGTTCTGCCGGTCGGAGGGCGTGCCGCTGTGCCACGTGAAGCCCCACGGCGCGCTCTACAACCTGGCGGCGACCGACGCCCGCCTGGCGGACGCGGTGGCCGGCGCGGTGCGGGCGGTGGACCCGGGGCTGGTGATGGTCTGCCTGAGCCGCTCGGAGCAGGTGCAGGCCGCCCGGCGCGCCGGCCTCCGCTTCGTGGAGGAGGCCTTCGCCGACCGCGCCTACACCCGCGCCGGCACGCTCGTGCCGCGCGGCCAGCCGGGCGCCGTGCTGGAGGATCCGGCCGAGATGGCGGAGCGGGTGGTGCGCATGGTGCGGCAGGGGACGGTCGCCGCCCTGGACGGCGGAGAGGTCGCGCTCGCCCCGCGGACCGTCTGCGTCCACGGGGACACGCCCGGCGCGGTGGCGGCGATCCGCGCGATCCGGGCCCGGCTCGAGGCGGAGGGGATCGCGCTCCGGCCCTTCACCGCCGGCGGGACGGGCGGGTGAGCCCTCGGGCGAGGTTCCTCCCCGTGGGCGAGGGCGGGCTGGCGGTGGAGCTGGGCGAGGGGATCGACGAGGCGGTGAACGCCCGCGTGCACCAGCTCGCGGCCGCGGCCCGCGCGCTCGGACCGGCTGTGCGCGAGGTGGTGCCCACCTACCGCTCCCTGCTCCTGCTCTTCGATCCGCTGCGCCTCCCGCGGGCCCGGCTGGTGCGAAAGGTGGAGGCGCTCCTCGCCGGGCTCGACCGCCCCGGCGCCGCCGCCGGAGGCCGGGTGGTCCGCATCCCCGTCGCCTACGGGGGCGCGTTCGGGCCCGACCTCGACCTCGTGGCTCGCCACGCCGGGCTCTCCGAGGACGAGGTCGTCGCCCTCCACGGCAGCGTGCCCTACCGGGTCTTCATGCTCGGGTTCACGCCCGGCTTTCCCTACCTGGGCGGCATGCCGGCGCGGCTCGCCACTCCCCGCCGGGACGCGCCGCGCCCGCGCATCCCGGCCGGCTCGGTGGGGATCGCCGGCGCGCAGACCGGCATCTACCCGGTGGAGAGCCCCGGGGGCTGGCAGCTCATCGGACGCACGCCGCTGCGCCTCTTCGACGCCGCGTCGCCCACCCCGTTCCTGCTCGCCGCCGGCGACCGCGTGCGCTTCCGGCGCTGCACCGAGGCCGAGTTCCACGCGCTCGCCGCGAGGGTGGCGGCGGGCGAGTGGACGCCGGAGGCCGAGCCGGGCGAAGAGGAGGCCCCGGGGTGATCGCGGTGCTCAAGCCGGGCCTGCTCACCACGGTGCAGGACGCCGGGCGCCCTGGCCACCGCGCCTCCGGCCTGCCGGTGGCCGGAGCCATGGACCGGCTGGCCTACGCCGTCGCCAACCTGCTCGCCGGCAACCCGCCCGGCGCCGCGGCGCTGGAGCTGACGCTGCTCGGCGGCACCTTCCGCTTCGAGCGCGAGGGCTACGCGGCCGTGTGCGGCGCCGACCTGCGGGCCACGCTCGACGGCGCGCCGCTCGCGCCGGCCCGCGGGTTCCCGGTGCGGCGGGGCGGCG
>JAJXVM010000346.1 GCA_021782135.1 Myxococcales bacterium
GGATCGCCGTGGCCGGAGCCGTCGCCGGGGAGCCGGTGGTGGCGGCGGTCGAGGCCGGCGGCGCGGTGGCCTGGACCAGCGCGCCGGGGCTGGGGGACGGCGGGCCCCCGGCGCTGGCCGCGCTCGAGGACGGCCTGCTCACGAAGGGCCCCGACGGCGCGCTCGCGGCGCTCTCCGCGGACGGCGCGGCCCGCTGGTCTTCCGGGGGCACGAGCCGTCACCCGCCCCCCGGGAACCTGCCCCCGCAGGTGGCGCGCGGGCTGGTGGTCTCGGCGGCGGAGGAGGTGGCCGTCCACCGCGCCGCCGGCGGGGAGAAGGTCGGCGCGGCGCCGCTGCCGGCCCCGGTGCGGCTGCTCGTGGACGACGACCTCGCCATGGTCGCCATGGACGCGGCCGGGGTGGTGACCGCGGTCCGCCTGGCGACGCACCTCAGCGTGGTCTAGCTACACTCCCAGGAAGAGCCGGCGCGCGAAGTTGGGCGCCAGCCCGGCCTCGGTGATCCGCCGCGCGGCCGCCTCCACCTCGTAGCTCACCCGGTGCCAGGTCACCCGCTCCTCGCCGGAGTCGTAGACCACGAAGCAGGCGCGGGGATCGCCGTCCCGGGGCTGCCCCACCGAGCCGGCGGTGACGACGTACTTCCGCTCCGGCTCGAGGCTCAAAACCGTCCCGGAGACGTCCTCCACCTGGTCGGGCGCGCCGAGGGCGAACGACTTGCAGAGGTGCGAGTGGCCGATGAAGGTGACCTTCGGCAGCCAGTCGAGGTGCGGCAAGAGCTCGCGGGCCTGCTCCGAGGCCAGCACGTAGGCGTACTCGGGGGGATCGAGCGGCGAGCCGTGGCAGAACCCGGCGTCCCCGAGCCGGTGGGCGTACGGGAGCCCCCGCAGCCACTCGAGCTCTCGGGGGTCGAGCTGTGACGCCGTCCAGTCGAGGGCGTGCCGGGCGCCCTCGTAATAGAAGCCGTAGTCCATGCGGCCGCTGGCGGCGGCGTCGTGGTTCCCGAGGAGGGTCACCTCCGCCGTCTCCCGCACCAGCCGGCAGCACTCCGAGGGGCTGGCGCCGTAGCCGACCACGTCGCCCAGGCAGATCACCTTGTCCACCCGCAGGAGGCGCAGCCGCGAGACCACCCGCGAGAGCGCCTCCAGGTTCGAGTGGATGTCGCTCAGGACGGCGATGCGCATCGCGCGGGGTTCACCGTCCGGGCGCGAACAGGTCGAGCTCGAGGTCGTCGAAGCGCGAGAGCTGCTGGAACTCGGCGTAGCGGGCCTGGATCTCGGCCGAGGTGAGGGTGCGGAGCCGGTCGAGGCTGAACTGCTCGACGGTGAAGCTCGCCACCACCCCGCCGAGAACGATGGCCCGGCGCATCACCCCCGCGTCCACCTTCCCGGTCCTGGCGAGGTAGCCCATGAAGCCGCCCGCGAAGCTGTCGCCCGCGCCGGTGGGATCGAAGAGCGCGGAGAGCGGATAGGCGGAGGCCGCGAAGACCTGATCGCCCGAGAAGAAGAGCGCCCCGTACTCGCCGCGCTTGACCACCAGCGCGCGCGGGCCGAGGGTCAGGATCCGCCGCGCCGCCTGGACGATGTTGTGCTCGCCGGCGAGCTGGCGCGCCTCGGCGTCGTTCACGAAGAGCAGGTCCACGCGCTTGAGCGTCTTGAGCAGGCTCTCGCGCTTGGAGGTGATCCAGAAGTTCATCGTGTCGCAGGCCACCAGACGCGGGCTCTTCACCTGGTCGAGCACCGACCGCTGCAGGTCGGGGTCGATGTTGGCGAGGAACACGAACTTCGAGTCGCGGTAGGCCTCCGGCAGGACCGGGTCGAACTCGGCGAAGACGTTGAGGTGCGTCTCCAGCGTGTGGGCGTTGTTGAGGTCGAAGTCGTAGCGCCCCTTCCAGCGGAAGGTCCGCCCGGGCCGCCGGGAGAGGCCGCTCACGTCCACGCCGCGCTCGGCCAGGAACGCCACGTGCTGCTCGGGGAAGTCGTCGCCCACCACCGCCACCAGCCGCACCGGGCCGAAGAGGCTGGCCGCCGTGGAGAAGTAGGTGGCCGAGCCCCCCAGCACCTCGGGGCGGTGGCCGAACGGGGTCTCGACCGAGTCGAACGCGACGGAGCCCACGACCAGCAGCGACATCCAGCCTCCCTCCGCGGGCGGAGCGCCCGTCCGGATCGGGGCTTCTAGCCCAGGGCGGGCGCAGGGTCAATTCAGGGCGCCGCGCCGGCCCGGCGCCGCGGATCGCCGGGGCCGCCCTCCGCGGCGAGCTGGCCGCAGGCGGCGCCGATGTCGCGCCCCCGGTTCTTGCGGACCACCACCGTGACCCCGCGGCGGATGAGCAGCTCGCGGAAGGCCTCCACCCGCGCCGGCGCGGGCGCGCGGAACGGCAGGCCGGGGTTCTCGTTGTAGGAGATGAGGTTCACCTTGGAGGGGATGCCGCGCAGCAGGACCGGGAGCCGCTCCGCGTCCTCGTCGGCGTCGTTCACCCCCGCGAGCAGCACGTACTCGAAGGTGATGAGCTTGCCGCGCGGGAGGGGCACCTCGCGGCAGGCGGCGAGCAGCTCGGCGATGGGCCAGCGCCGGTTGATGGGCATGAGGCGGTCGCGCTGCTCGTCGGTGGTCGCGTTGAGCGAGACGGCCAGCTTCACCTCGGTCTCCCGGGCGAGCTTGCCGATCATGGGCACGAGGCCGGAGGTGGAGACGGTCACGTGCCGGTGCGAGAAGTCGGGCCCCTCGGGCGAGAGCAGCAGGTCCAGGGCGGCCTTGAGGGACCGGTAGTTGGCGAGCGGCTCCCCCATCCCCATGAAGACGAGGTTGGTGAGCGGCCGGGGCGCGGGCCGCTCGCCGAGCTCCACCAGCCGCCGGTTGGCGCGGTGCGCCTGGTCGGCGATCTCGCCCGGGCCGAGGTTCCGCGCCAGCCCCATGGTGCCGGTGAGGCAGAAGGTGCAGCCGACCGCGCAGCCCACCTGCGAGCTGACGCAGAGGGTCTTGCGATCCTCCTCCGGCATGTAGACCGACTCGACGAAGCGCCCGTCCCAGGTGCGCCACTTCCACTTGATGGTCCCGTCGCGGGAGCGCTGCTCCTCGGCGAGGGTGAGCGTGAGGAGCGAGGTGCGCCGGGCCAGCTCCTCCCGCATCGGCCGCGGCAGGTCGGTCATCTCCTCCAGGCTGGCCGCGCCGCGGTGGTGCAGCCAGCGGTAGAGCTGGCGCGCGCGGAAGGGCTTCTCGCGCAAGGAGGCGACCAGCGCCTCGAGCGCCGGGAGCGGCAGCGCGCGGAGGTCCGGCGGCGCCTCGGCCTCGGGGAGCGCCGCGCTCACCGCGTCGCCTC
>JAJXVM010000347.1 GCA_021782135.1 Myxococcales bacterium
CGAGGCCGCCCCCGCGCCGGGCGCGCCGGCCGACCCCGGCGCCGGCCAGCCCTAGCCAGGAAAGAGACGGGAATGGGCAAGGTCATCGGAATCGATCTCGGGACGACCAACAGCTGCGTGGCGGTCATGGACGGCGGCGAGCCGGTCGTGATCCCCAACAGCGAGGGCTCGCGCACCACGCCGTCCATGGTGGCCTTCACCGAGGGCGGCGAGCGGCTGGTGGGCCAGATCGCGAAGCGGCAGGCCATCACCAACCCCGACTCGACCGTCTACGTGGTGAAGCGGCTCATCGGCCGGAAGATGGGGGACGCCGAGGTGGGCCGCACCGCCGGCCTCGTGCCCTACCGCATCGTCTCCGCCGACAACGGCGACGCCTGGGTGGAGGTGGACGCGCGGCGCTACTCGCCCGCCGAGGTCTCGGCGATGGTGCTCGCCAAGATGAAGCAGACCGCCGAGGACTACCTGGGCGAGGCGGTCACCGAGGCCATCGTCACCTGCCCCGCCTACTTCAACGACGCCCAGCGCCAGGCCACCAAGGACGCCGGGCGCATCGCCGGGCTGGAGGTGCTCCGGATCATCAACGAGCCGACGGCGGCGGCCCTGGCCTACGGCATCGACCGCCAGCAGGAGGGCAAGTCGGAGAAGATCGCGGTCTACGACCTCGGCGGCGGCACCTTCGACATCACCATCCTCGAGCTCAACAGCGGCGTCTTCGAGGTGAAGGCCACCAACGGCGACACCTTCCTCGGCGGCGAGGACTTCGACCAGCGCGTCATCGACTGGCTGGCGGGCCGCTTCCTGGAGCAGCACGGGATCGACCTGCGCAAGGACCGCATGGCGCTCCAGCGGCTCAAGGAGGCGGCGGAGCGGGCCAAGCACGAGCTCTCCTCGGCGCTGGAGACCGAGGTGAACCTCCCCTTCATCACCGCCGACCCGGCCACCGGCCCCAAGCACCTCGCCGAGACCATCGACCGCGCCACGCTCGAGGAGCTGGTGGGCGACCTCGTCGAGGAGACCATCGGCCCCTGCCGCACCGCCCTCGACGACGCCGGGGTGAAGCCGCAGGAGCTCGACAACGTGATCCTGGTCGGCGGCATGACCCGCATGCCGAAGGTGCAGGAGGTGGTGAAGCGCTTCTTCGGACGGGAGCCGCACAAGGGCGTGAACCCGGACGAGGTGGTGGCGGTGGGGGCCGCCATCCAGGGCGGCGTGCTCAAGGGCGAGGTGAAGGACGTCCTGCTGCTCGACGTGAGCCCGCTCTCGCTCGGCGTCGAGACCGCCGGCGGGGTGTTCACCAAGATCATCGAGAAGAACACCACCGTCCCGGCCAAGAAGTCGCAGGTCTTCTCCACCGCCGTGGACAACCAGCCGCTGGTGTCGGTGCACGTGCTCCAGGGCGAGCGCGAGATGGCGGCCGACAACAAGACCCTGGCCCGCTTCGAGCTGGTGGGCATCCCGCCCGCGCCCCGCGGGGTGCCGCAGATCGAGGTCAGCTTCGACATCGACGCGAACGGCATCGTCCACGTCTCGGCCAAGGACCTCGGCACCGGCAAGAGCCAGCAGATCCGGATCACCGCCTCCTCGGGCCTGAGCGAGGACGAGATCCAGCGGATGATCCGCGACGCGACGGCGAACGAGGGCGAGGACAAGAAGAAGAAGGAGCTCGCCGACGCCCGCAACAACGCCGAGGGGCTCATCTACACGACCGAGAAGAGCCTCGACGAGTACGCCAGCGTCCTCAAGCCGAACGACCTCGCGGAGATCAAGGCCGACCTGGAGGCGCTGCGGGCGGTCCTCGGCGCGGACGACCCGGCCCGGATCAAGGAGGCGCTCACCCGGCTGGAGGGCAGCGCCTACCGGATTGCCGACGCCATCTACGCCAGCACCAGCGGCGGCTAGCCCCACCGGCCGGCGGCATTTGCCAGCCCCGACCCCGGTTTTACATTCCTCGCGCGCCCTGGCGTGAGGATCGGGAATGACCTTGGAAAAGCGCGACTACTACGAAGTCTTGGGCGTGGAACGCGGCTCCTCCGAGCAGGAGATCAAGAGCGCGTACCGCCGCCTCGCCCACCAGTACCACCCGGACAAGAACCAGGGCGACAAGGCCGCCGAGGAGCGGTTCAAGGAGTGCTCGGAGGCCTACGCGGTGCTCTCCGACCCGGAGAAGCGCGCCCGCTACGACCAGTTCGGCCACCGCGGCGGCGCGAACCCGTTCGAGGGCTTCGCCGGCGGGGCGAGCATCAACGACATCTTCGGCGACATCTTCAGCGAGATGTTCGGCGGGCAGCGCCGCCCGCGCGGCCGCCCGCGCGGCTCCGACCTGCGCTACCACCTCGAGCTCTCCTTCGAGGAGGCGGCCTTCGGCACGGTGGCCCGCATCGAGATCCCGCGGCCCAAGCGCTGCGAGACCTGCGCCGGCTCGGGCGCGAAGCCGGGCACGAGCCCGCGGACCTGCCAGACCTGCGGCGGCGCCGGCGAGGTGCGGCTCACGCAGGGCTTCTTCTCCATCGCCCGCACCTGCCCCCGCTGCGGCGGCCAGGGCAAGGTCGTCGCCGACAAGTGCGCCGACTGCGGCGGGGCCGGGATGATCCAGGGCCAGGCCACGGTGGAGGTGAAGGTGCCGCCGGGCGTGGACACCAACACCCGCCTCAAGCTCTCCGGCGAGGGCGAGCCGGCGCCGAGCCCGGTCGGCGTGCCGGGCGACCTGTACGTGGTGGTGCAGGTGCGCGAGCACCCCATCTTCCGGCGCGAGGACACCGAGGTGGTCTACGAGATGCCCATCTCGTTCGCCCAGGCCGCGCTCGGCGCGTCGCTCGACGTGCCCACCCTCGACGGACCGGTGAAGATGAAGATCCCGGCCGGCACCCAGAGCGGCAAGGTCTTCCGCCTGCGCGGCAAGGGGATCCCGGCCCTGCACGGCGGCGGGCGCGGCGACCAGCACGTGCGGGTGGTGGTGGAGACGCCGCACCACCTCACCAAGGAGCAGCGCGAGCTGCTGGAGCGCTTCGCGGCCCTCTCGGGGGAGGACACCCAGCCCCAGACGCGCAGCTTCTGGGAGAAAGTGGGCGACCTCCTCGGCGCGAAGAAGCGCTAGAACAGGGCCATGGCCCACGATCTGGTGGTCGCGCTCTCGGTGGTCCTCCTCGCCTGCGCGAAGCGGGTGCCGGAGCCGGAGGCGCCCGAGGCCAGCGCTCCTCCGCCCGCGCCTTTCGCTCGAAGAACTGCAGCGCGACGATCGCGACGATCAGCGCGAGCGTCCAGTTGCTCCACGCCAGCGTGTACCCGGCGAGGCCCAGCACCACGCCCGCAT
>JAJXVM010000348.1 GCA_021782135.1 Myxococcales bacterium
CGGCTCTCGCGCACCTCCCGGACCATCCCGTTGAAGGCTCGCGCCAGCCCGGCCACCTCGTCGCCCGCCGTCCCGGGGTCCACCTGCACCTCGAGGTTGCCCCGCGCCAGCTCGCCCACCGCGCGCACCAGGTCGGAGATGCGCCGGGTCGTGCGCCGCGCCAGCCAGAGCCCCGAGAGCCCGGCCGCGGCCGCCCAGACCAGCAGCAGCGCGCCGAAGGCCTTCACGTACGAGCGGCGGATCTCGCTGCGGAGCGCCTCCGCGCCCTGGACCACCTCGGCCAGCTCGCGCCCCTCGTCCAGCTCGGCGAAGAAGCGGGCCTCGATGGCGAAGGTGCACTCGAGCACGCGGCCGTCCGGGAGCTCCACCCGCGCCGGGGCGGCGCGCCACTCCTGCGGCTCGGGCGCGGAGGCCTCCGCCTCGGCGAGCACCGCGCCGTCGGGGCCGAGCACCGCGGCGCGCCGCAGCCGGGGCGTGCGGGCCACCGCCCGGGCGAGGTAGCGCTCCACCGCCGCCGGATCGCGCGGCAGCCCCCGGAGCACCTCCCGCGCCTGCTCGGCGTAGAGCTGCTTGCGGGCCTGGAAGAGCTCCCGGTAGAGGGCGGGGATCGACTCGAGCCGGTCCACCACGCGCGGGTTGAGCCCCACCGCGAGGTTCTCGGCCACCAGCCGGTTCGCCAGCCAGAGCGCCCCGAGCAGCGGCAGCACCGCCGCCACGACCAGCGCGACCGCGATGCGAGCCTCGAAGCCGGAGAGCGGCGCCCGGAGCCTCATCGCGCCCCCAGCTCCCGCGGCGTGAAGGGGCGGCTGCGCAGCACGTGGACGTCGGCTCCGGGGTCCGCGCCGCGCAGCAGGTAGCTCGCCATGGCGCCGAGGACGCTGCGCGAGGGGCCGCCGCCCACCCGGCTCGAGCTCGGGTTGGCGATGAACTCCCGGGTCCGCTCGAGGAGCTCGCGGGAGACCGGGTTCACCTCGATGCGGAGCTGGACGACGAAGGCGCCGCCGCCGAGCGCGGCGGCCGGCCCGAGGTCGAGGCCGCGCAGGTCGGAGAGGAACGCGCGCAGCCCGGCGGCGTCGGCGAGCACCCGGCGCTCGCCGCGCGGGTGCGCCCGGTCCTTGACCGTCACGACGTAGCTCTCCTCCCAGACGTCGTAGAGCACGTCCACCTCGCGCCCGTCGAGCGCGAGGGGCTCGCCCCCGCGCTCGGGGAGCAGCGCGGCGTGGATCGCGATGACGTTGGTGAGCCCGCTCGCGAGGTGGCGGTCGAGATCGGGCGGGAAAACCTGGGAGAGGTCGGCGCCGGCCAGGAGCCGTCCGCCCTGGAGCTCGACGCGCACCTCCGCGACCGGGGCGTCGCGCGCGCGGGCGGGACCCGCGGACAGCGCCAGGCAGAGGAGGGCGGAGGCCGCCCGGGCGAGGCCGCGGCGCGTCACAGGAAGTTGTCGAGCGTGTAGGCGGCGGAGAGGTTGAAGCTCCCCACCGGCGTGTCGAGCCGGAGCGCCACGTCGCCCGAGAAGGGGGTCGAGGACTGCGCGGTCCGCCCGGCGCCGGGCCGGGCCGAGGAGTAGAGCGCGCGCAGGCCGAGGGCGAGGTAGCCGCGCTGGAAGAACCCGTCTCCGCGCCAGAGCGGGAGGGCGTACTCGCCGCCGCCCATGAGCAGCAGGGCGTCGTAGCGCGAGTCGGTGGAGAAGTTCAGCTCGAGCGCCCGCCCCAGCGCCGGGCCGACGCTGAAGTAGGCCCAGTCGGCGGCGTAGAAGCGCTCGAAGAAGGGCGCGTCTCCCTGGACCGCGCCGGCGGCGCCCAGGAGCCGCAGCCCGTGCCCGCGCGGCAGCGAGAGGTCCTTCTCCGCCTGCAGCAGGTAGCGGCCGTAGTCGTAGTCGCTGCCGATGGCGGGCGAGGAGAAGGTCACCTGGGCCGAGAAGCGCGACCCGCCGACGGGGAAGAAGGCGTCGTCCCGGGTGTCCCGCTCGTAGCTGCCGGTGAAGGCCACCAGCGCCGAGCCACCCATGTGGAGGTACGGGGCGGGGCCGATCTGCGCCGCGCTGGCCGCTCCCGGCACGAAGCTCCCGTCCACCCGCTCCAGCCGGAGCCCCCCCAGGAGCCGGTCGAACGGACCGGGGCGGATGCCGAGCGTGGCCTCGCCGCCAGCCCGCCCGTAGCGCAGGCGCGGGGCCTGGCCGAGGTGGGCGGCGAAGGCGTCGCAGCCCGGGTCGGCGCAGGCGAACTCGTCCCCCTGCAGCCAGATCGCGGTCAGGCCGGCGACCAGCGTCGGCAACCCGCCGATGGCGAGGTCGGAGTCGTAGAGGGAGGCGCGCAGGGAGAAGCGCTCCGGCGTCCCCGGAAAGTCGGCCGGCGCGCCGCCGTACACCGCCGCGCCCGAGAGGCCGAGTCCCCTGCCGAGGAAGTTCTGCTCGGTGAGGCCGAGCCCTCCGTACAGCCGCTGGGCGGGGGTGGAGCCGAGGAACAGGTCCGAGATCACCAGCGTGTTCCGCTCGACGAACTGGAACACGAGGACCACCTGGCCGCGCACGCTGCCGCGCTCCACCCGGCTCTCGACCCGGGAAAACCAGCCGAGCTGCAAAAGCCGCAATCGGGACAGGAGCACCCGCTGCTCGTCGAGCAGCTCGCCCGGCCTGACCAGCAGCCGGCGGCGGACCTCCGAAGGGCGAGTCCGCTCGAGCCCCTCCAGATCGATGCGCTCGATGAGGTACCGGGGCGCGGCTTCCGTTGCGGAGGGGACGGCGGTCGCGGCATCCTGGGCTCGTGACGCGCCGGGGGACGCCGAGAGGAGCGCGAGGACGATGGCCGCGGGCGGAGAGAGCCGCATCGGGGCCATTGTACGGGGAAGGGGCGCGCGCGCGGGCTCGTCGGTGCGCGAGCGGTCCCGATCGTGGCCTCACCTCCGCGGCCCGAAGAAAGCGCAGGCGGGATCGGCGGGGGCGGGGTACAACCGTCGACCACCGGTATCGACGCCGCGGAGGGTGGCTGCTTTGAACGGGTGGTCCATGGCCGAATTCAAGAACATGACCGTCACCAAGCTGCGCGCGCTGGCGCGCAAGATGCTCGGCCGCGGGTACTCCAAGCTCACCAAGAGCGAGCTGGTCGAGGCGCTCGAGGCCGCGGAGAGGAAGGCGTCGCTCCAGGCCGGCAAGGCCGCGGCTCAGGTGAAGCGCGCCACCGGGCGCGCCGCCCGGGCCACGCGCAAGGTGGTCGAGGAGGCTCAGGACGGGGCCGCCCGCGCGCGCTCGGAGGCGCGCGCCCGGCGCGAGGCGCAGCCGTCCGAGGAGCGGCCGGCCGGCTCCGCCC
>JAJXVM010000056.1 GCA_021782135.1 Myxococcales bacterium
AGCGGCTGGGGCGGCTGCACGGGCTCGCCCGGGCGCCGGAGCCCGGCGACGTCCTCTTCCTCGCCGACTCGCCCGGCGGCCCCCCGGTGCACGTCGCGCTGGTGGCGCGAGACGAGCCGGACGGCACGCTGCTCGTCATCCAGCGCTCGCGGCGCGGCGTCGTGCGGCTGCGCGTGAACACCGCCTGGCCCTCGCGGATGGCCGATCCGGTCTCCGGGCACCGGGTCAACGACGCCCTGGTGATCGGACGCCGCGCCATCCCGGCCGGCGGCCTGGTGGTGGACTCCGCGTCGCTGCTCGATCCGGGCTAGAAGGCCGCCTTCCCCCCGGGCTGACTGCCGGTGATGGGATCGCCGCCGATCTCGCCCTTCCCGCCCACCAGCACCCGGACCACCTTGAGCTTCGGGAGCTCTGCCGCCGGGACCGCGAGCGGGTCGGTGGAGAAGACGGTCAGGTCCGCGTCATAGCCCACCCGGATCTCGCCGCGCCGCTTCTCCGCCAGCGCGGCCACGGCCGCCCCGCGGGTGTAGGCGCGCAGCGCCTCCAGGCGCGTGAGCCGCTGCTCGGGCTGCCAGGGTTGCCGCTTGCCGGTCGGGATCCGCTCCTCGGCGGCGCGCAGCCCGAGGCGCGGGTCGGGAGACTCGGCGGGGAAGTCGGAGCCGAAGGCGAGCGGCACGCCGTAGCGCAGCACCGTCTTCCAGGCGTAGGCGCCCGCCAGGATGGGCGAGTCGGCCCCGAGCCGCTTCTGGACCCAGCTCGCGTCCTGCACGGCGTGGATGGGCTGCATGGAGGCGACGCACCCGTGGTCCTTGAGGACGTGGATCTCGGCGAGCGGGAGCAGCTGCGCGTGCTCGAGGCGCGGCCGCAGCGGCGCCAGGTCCAACCCCGCGTCCGCCAGCGCGGCGAAGTCCCGCAGCACCTCCGCGTTGGCCGCGTCTCCGATCGCGTGCACCGCCGGCTGGAAGCCGGCGCGCAGGACCAGCTCGATGCGGGCGCGCAGCTCGGCCGGCTGCGTGACCCAGAGGCCGTGGTTCCCCGGATCGTCGGCGTAGTCGGCGGAGAGCACCGCCCCGCGGCTCCCCAGCGCGCCGTCCGCGTAGAGCTTCACCGCGCGGACGGTGAGCCGGCCGACCTCCGGCGTCTTCTTCCAGAGCTCCATCAGGCGCTGCAGCTCGGGGAGGGGCTGCTGCCCGTCGATCATGGCGTAGACGCGGAGCGGGAGGCGGCCCGTGGTGGCGAGGCGCCGGTAGGCCTCGAGCGTGTCGCCGTCGCAGCCGGCGTCGTGCACCTCGGTGAGCCCCAGGGAGAGGAGGTCGCGCAGGGCGCGCTCGATCCCCTGCTCCAGCTCCGCCGGCGAGGGCTTCCCCAGCTTGTCGTTGACGAGGGCGACGGCGTTGTCGACGAGCACCCCGCTCGGGCGGCCGTCCGGGTAGCGCAGGATCCTGCCGCCCTCCGGATCGGGGGTGTCGGCGTCGATGCCCGCCGCGTCGAGCGCCGCCTGGTTCACCCAGGCCGCGTGCCCGTCGGCGCGCATGAGCAGCACCGGGTGTTCGGGGACCGCCTCGGTGAGGGTGCGCTCGGAGGGGAGCTGCGAGGCCGGCCAGTCCTCCTGGTTCCATCCCCGGCCCCGGATCCAGCTCCCGCGCGGCATCTCGCGGGCGCGGTCGGCGACGCGGTCGGCGCACTCCTCCTCGTCGCCGGTCCCGTCGCAGCGGACCTCGAGCAGCGAGCGCCCGTAGCCGAAGACGTGGCCGTGGGCGTCCACCAGCCCGGGGACCGCGTAGCCCTTGCCGAGGTCGAGGACCGGAGCGCCCGGGCGCCCCTGCGCGGCGCAGTCGGCGATGGTCCCCACGCAGGCGAACCTGCCGCCGCGGACCAGCGCCGCGGCCGCCCAGCCCTCCGGGGTGAGCAGGTTGCCGGTGATGACGTAGTCGTCCTTCATCTGATCCCCCGTGATGGACGGCTTCACCGGCGGGGCGGCGGCGCAGGCGGCCAGGGTGGCGGCGAGCGAGGCGAGGATGGATCGGCGCATGCGACCGTCCTACCAAGCCCCCGTGCGGGCTGTCACGCGTTGCGCGCGGTGCGCGCCCAGGCGGCCGCCTGGGCGTGGCGGAGGAACCGCCAGAGTCCCACGACCAGCGCCAGGTTCATGGCCACGAAGTAGTGCGCCGTGGACATGAGCCGCCGCGCCGGACCACCGGCGCCGAGCCGCCCGCCGAGCGCCAGCGCGCCGAAGGCCAGCTGCAGCGCCAGCAGCGCCTGGTAGACGAGCATTCCGCGCGCGGCGAGCACGGCGGAGCTCGCGAAGGCCATCGCGAGCAGGAACGGGGCCAGCCAACGTAGGAGCTTGTGCGACACGAAGGAGAAGCAGAGGAAGCCGAGGCGAGGGTCGAGCAGCTGCGGGACGAAGGTGAGCGCCTGCCAGTTGCCGGCGCCGATGCGCGCCTTCCGCCCGAACTCGCGCCGGTAGTCCTCGGTGGTCTCCTCGAAGGCCACCGCCTCCGGCTCGAAGGGGACGCGCCAGCCGCGCGCCGCCACCTGCACGCAGGCCACGAAGTCGTCGGTGATGGTGGCCGGGTCGAGCGGCCGGAACAGGAGCCGCCGCATGGCGTAGATGCCCCCGTTCGCCCCCAGGACCAGCCCCTGCTTGCCCTCGTAGTACTTGATGAGCGTCTCGTAGCTCCAGTAGAGGCTCTCCTCGTAGTCGCGCCGGACGCGGTTGTAGAGCCGGAGCCGGCCCACCACCGCGCCGACCCCGGGGTCCTGGAAGCGGCGGACCAGCGCCCGCAGGGCGCCGCGCTCGACCATCACGTTCGCGTCGGTGAACACCAGCACCTCGCCGCGCGCCCCCGGCACGAGCCGGGAGATGACGGTGGCCTTGCCGGCCCGGTCCGGGAACTCCGCCACGCGGATCCGCGGGTCGCCGAGGGCGCGGGCGAGCTCCGCGGTGTGATCGGTGCAGCCGTCGCAGCCGACCAGGACCTCGAGCTT
The DNA here is from genome assembly GCA_021782135.1 of Myxococcales bacterium. Classification (GTDB taxonomy): domain Bacteria; phylum Myxococcota; class Myxococcia; order Myxococcales; family Anaeromyxobacteraceae; genus Anaeromyxobacter_B. The sequence continues at coordinate 2,992 of JAJXVM010000056.1, forward strand.
CTCCGGGGGGTAGTCGAGCGCCAGGCAGTTCTCGAGCTTCTGGCGGATGCAGACCTCCTCGTCGAAGGCCGAGAAGACGATGGAGATCGAGGGCCAGCCCTCCTCGCGTCGGCGGCGGCGCCGATCTCCCCCACCGGTGAGGTAGCGGAACCCGGCCACCGCCTCGCGGAGCCCGGTCCAGAAGGCCAGCGCGAGCGGATAGCCCAGGTAGCTGAAACCCACCAGGGCGACCGACGTCCAGAAGAGGAACTCCATGCCCGGAGAGAGAGCAAGCGCCGCGCCAGCGCGGTGGGCGCAAGCCCGGAGGGCCGGAGTGGGTAAAGAGTTACCGCGCTGGACCCGGCGGGTTCCGCGCCGCGGCGGCCAGCGGGGGCTCGGCGGCGGCGATCGCCTGTGCGGGAGGCGTCGGCACGGGCGCCAGCTCGGCCGCCAGGGAGCGCGCCTGGTCGTGCTGCGGATTGCGCCGCAGCAGCTCCGACAGGGTCCGCAGCGCCTCGTCGCGGCGATCGGCCGCGACCAGGGCTCGCGCGGCGAGCAGCCGGGCCCGCAGCAGATCGGGATGCGCCCGCGCGAGCTCCTGCAGCCCGGCGATGCCGCGGTCGCGCCGAGGGAGGTCGCGCGCGGCGGCGTTGGCGCTCGCCCGGGCCAGCTCGAGCCAGGGATCCGAGAGCCGCTCCGCGTCGGCGCGGGCGAGGACCTGCGCCGCGAGGTCGAGCCGCCCGCCGACGGCGTGGTACAGGGCGACCGCGCGCAGGACCGCGACGTCATCGGGGTGATCGCGGAGCAGCGAGGAGAGGCTCGCCTTGGCGGCGGCCTCGCGCCGGCTCCCCAGCTCACGCAGCTCGTCGTACCGCGCGCTCAGGGCCTTCCTCCGCGCGGAGAGCTCCGCCTCCCGGCGGTCGGCCTCGGGCGCGCGCTGCCCGCGCAGGCGCGCCAGCTCGGCGGCGTCGCGGGCGAAGGCGTCCTGCACGCGCGCGCCCTCCCAGGAGAGATCGGAGAGCTCGAGCACCCGCGCCAGCGCCACGTCGGCCTCGGCCTGGTACAGCGAGCCGTCCAGGGAGGCCGCGGCCGCGAAGGCCTCCGCCGCGGCCTCGAGGCTGCCGCTGTCGTCCCGCAGCAGCAGCGCGTGGCCGTCCTTCCGCTTCGCGGCGGCGCCCGGGTCGGCCCGCCCCTGCATCCAGTGGTGGACCGCCCAGGCGGCCAGCGCGAGCGCGGCGATGACCGCCACGGCGACCGCGACCCACCGCAGGGAGCCGCGCCCGACGCGGCGCGTGGAGCGCATCCGCTGGACGGAGGAGCGGTAGGCGGTGGACATGGGAACCGAGAGGCCGGGGGGCGCGCTCGCGCTCGACCGCGCCCAGGGCGGGACGGGGGGAGGTGCGCGGCCCTCCGCCTTTCCTCCACGCGGCGGACCGGCGAGATCCTCGTCCGGTCCCTCGAGCGTGGAGAGGCGGGGCGGCTCCGGCAGCGGCTCCGGGCCGGCATCCGGCCGCGGGGCGACTTCCTCCGAGGCCGGCTCCGGCTCGGTCGCCGGAGGGGGCACCTCAGGCGGCTCGGGCGGAGCGGCCGGAGGAGGCTCCCCCGGCGGGCGGGTCGCGGCGGCGGGCGCCCGAGGCTCCGGGGCGCGCGGTGGTTCGGCAACGCCGGGCCGCTTCGCCGTGAAGACGTGTTCACAGCGAGTGCACTGGACCAGGGCTCCTTCCGCCGGCACGAGCTTTTCGTCCAGCTCGTAGACGGTGGAGCAACGTTCGCAGCGGATGTGCAATGGATCTTCTCCCAGGAACTCCTTGGGAGGCGCAGCGTAGCGCAGGTCAGGGGCTCGCGCCACGTTCCCGAAGCCGGAGGTGCGGGAGCGCTCGCGCGAGGCGGGCCGGGCCGATCCCGCGCACCCGCTCGAGGTCCTCGAGCGATCGGAACGGCCCTCGCCGCTCCCGGTCGGCGACCACCGCCGCCGCCAGCCTGGGCGTCAGCCCGGGGATCGTCGCCAGATCCTCGGCCGTGGCGGTCTGGAGGTCGATGGTGACGCCGGCCAGCCGCGCCTCGAGGCCGGACAGCGCGCGCGCCGCACCGGGGTCCGCGGCGCATCCCACCCAGTGCCGGGGCGGCGCTCCCCTCCCCTGCGGCTCGCAGGCGCGCTCCGGCTCGGGACGCCAGAGCAGGCGCCGGAGCCCGGCGGGAGCGAACGTGCAGAGGGTGAGCAGCAGGAGGGCGAGGCGCCGGGCCACGCCCTCCGGTAGAGCAAGTTCCGGGCCTCTCGCCCGGCGCGCCCTCAGGCGCCGGGGCGGTTCAGGCAGAGGGCCCGGTTCAGGGCGGCGATCGCCTTCTTGTAGTCGGCCCGGTCGATGACGAACTGCATGTTCACCTGGCGGAGCGACTGGGAGAAGGCGTTCACGTTGATCTGGTTCTCGGCCAGCACCTGGGTGGCCCGGGCGAGCACCCCCGGGATGGCCATGTTGGAGCCGATGACGCAGACCACGGCGGCCGGCGCCACCGTCACCTGCTCGTAGCGGTTCTCCAGCTCCTCCACGAAGGAGGAGGAGACCGACTTGTCCCAGACGACGTGGGTGATGGAGTTCGCGTTGGTGGTCTTGACGATGTACGACACCCCGTGGCGCTTGAAGATCTCCATCACGCCGAGGTCGAACCCGACGGTGCCCACCATCGAAGGATCGTGGATCTCGAGCGCGCTCACCTTGGTGGTGCCGGCGATCACCTCGATCCGGGCCTTCTCGCCCACGTAATCCTTGGTGATGACGGTGCCGGGGTGCTCGGGCTCGAAGGTGTTCTTGAGCCGGATGGCGATGCCGGCCAGCTCCATCGGCTTCGCCGCCTTGGGGTGGATGGCCTCCATCCCGACGTCGGCGAGCTGGTCGGCGACGTCGTAGTTGGTCCGGCCCACCACCACGGTGTTGGCCGCCCCCACGATCTCGGGATCGGCGGACGAGAGGTGGTACTCCTTGTGGATCACCGCCTCGTCGGCCTTCAGCTCCACCGCGACCTTGCTGAAGGTGACCTCGGAGTAGCCGCGGTCGAACTCCCGCATGATCCCCTCGACGCCCTTGGTGTACCCGGTGACGATGAGGACCTCCTCGCGCGGGTCCACGCCCTGGAAGGACTCGTGGATCCGCTCGTCGATGGTGAGCGGCTCGTCGTCGTCGAAGCCGGAGAGATCCATCAGGCGGGCGCGCACCCCCTTGACCTTGAGGATCTCGACGCTGTTGAACGCGCTGTGGGCCTCGCCGATGGCGGCGAGCATCTCGCGGGCGGCGAGCAGCACGCTCTCGCGCCGGACGTAGCCGCTCCCGAGCACGTGCCGCATCGAGTCGAGGTACTCGCGCAGCTCGTGCATGCGGGTCTCGATGAAGCCGTTGGCGACCTTCAGGTCGAGCCCGAGGGGCACCATGCCCGCGTTGAGCTCCTCGAGCTTGCGGGTGAGCGCCTCGAGCGCGGTGCCGAAGTCGGCGCCGCTCGCGAACTTCGCGTACACCCCCGGCTCCCCCGTCTTCTTGTGCTCCAGCAGCTGGTTGGTCACGCCGGCGTAGGCGGAGACCACGTAGACGCGGCCGTAGAGCCGGGCCGGGTCGCGCAGCATGATGTTCGCGAGCACGTCCTCGAACTTCGACATCGAGGTGCCGCCGATCTTCTCAACGCTGATCATCGGGCCTCACGGGCGGAGGTGGTGGGGGTCCTGCGCGGAAACCGGCCGATGATACTTCAAGTGCGGCGCCCGGCAACTCCGGGGCCGGCCGGTTCGAGGAATTTCGCCGATCCGGAGATCGCAGGAAGAACGGGTGCTTGCGCTACGCCCGCCCGCTCGAGGCCAGCCGCACCGCCCGGCGCAGGCCGGCGTAGGGCAGGAGCGAAAGCGCCTCGGCGGGCGAGAACAGGCCGCACTCCACGTGCTCGCCGGAGAGCCGGCAGGAGAAGGCGGCGGGCAGCCGGGCGAGGAAGGCGGTCTCCTCGGCCACGGCGAGCCGATCGGGCGGGCCGCGCCGGAGAGCCGGATCGACCGAGAAGGCGTGCCGGTAGTGGAGCGGAGTCACCGGCACGTCCGCGCCGGTCTCCTCCGAGAGCTCGCGGCGGGCCGCCCCGGCGGGCGACTCCCCGGGCTCGATCCGGCCGGTCACCGGCTGCCAGAACCCGCCCCGCTCGGAGGAGCGGCGGAGCAGCAGCACGCGCCCGTCGGGGAGGAGCGGCACCACCGACACGGTGCGCAGGTCGGGACCGGCGTCGCGCCGGGTCCGCTCGAAGAGCCGGGCGAGGTGGCCGGCGAGCGACTCCTCCACATCGGCCACGGGGGGGGCCGCCCGCCCCCGCGCGTCCAGCTCGGCGGCCAGGCTGGTCACGCCGAGGCGGGGGTCGGCGATGCCGCAGGGGACGATGGTCTGGAAGTGGCTCAGGTCGGGCGCCGCGTTGAAGGCGAAGCCGTGGCTGGTGATCCAGCGGGAGAGGTGGACGCCGACCGCGCCCACCTTGCGCGGCCCGACCCAGCAGCCGCGGTGCTCGGGGTGCCGGCCGGCCTCGACGCCGAAGTCGGCGCAGGTCCGGATCATCGCCTCCTCGAGATCGCCGACGTAGCGGCGCACGTCGGGGCGGGCCGAGAGGTCGAGCACCGGGTAGCCGACCACCTGCCCGGGGCCGTGGTAGGTGACGTCGCCGCCGCGGTCGGTCTCGTGGATCTCGAAGCCCCGGGCCTCGAGCCAGGCGCGGGAGGCGACGATGTTCTTCCCGGTGGCGCTGCGGCCCATGGTGAGGACCGGCGGGTGCTCGAGGAGGAACAGGTGATCCTCCCCGGGCGGTTCCCCGGCGGCGACCCGCTCCCCGGCCCGGCGCATCAGCGCGAGGCCGTCCTCGTACTCGACGCGCCCGAGCTTGTGGACCGCCAGCGTCCTCACGCCCGCGCCGCCGGCCGGGCCTCCGGCTTCCTCGGGCGCTCGGGCCGGTTGAGCGCGTGGATCGCCTCCCCCAGCGCCGCCTTGCAGGCCTCCATGAAGCCCTCGGGCAGCGTCGGGTGGGCGTGCACGGTGAGCGCGACGTCCTCGAGGTAGGCGCCCATCTCCAGGGCCAGGGCCGCCTCGGCGATGAGGTCCGACGCCTCCGGGCCGACGATGGTGGCGCCGAGCAGCAGGCCGGAGGCCTTGTCGCCGACCACCTTCACGAACCCGTCGGTGTGATCGATGGCGATGGCCCGGCCGAGCGCGCCGAAGCCGAACTTGCCGACCACCGGCTCGTAGCCCTTGGCGCGGGCCTCCTCCTCCGAGAGCCCCACCGTCGCCACCTCGGGGTCGGTGAAGACCGCGGCCGGCATCGCCACCCAGTCGCGGAGCGACTTGTGGCCGGCGATCACCTCGGCGGCGATCTCCCCCTCCTTCGACGCCTTGTGGGCGAGGAGCGGCGGGCCGGAGAGGTCGCCGATGCAGTAGATGGACGGGACGCTCGTCTGGTAGCGCTCGTTCACCTCGACGTAGCCCTTCGGGCCGAGCTTCACCCCCGCGGCGTCGAGCCCCAGCCCGCTCGCGTCGGGGCGCATGCCCACCGCCACCAGCACCTTGTCGCAGGCGATGCCCTGCTCCTTGCCGTCGATCTCGATCTTCACCGTGAGCCCGTTCCCGTCGCGCGAGAGCCCCTTCGCCTTCGCGCTCACAAGGACGGTGGCCTCGCGCTGCCGCAGGTTCTTCTGCACCACCCGGACCGCCTCGGGATCGACGCCGGTGAGGATCTGTGGCAGCGCCTCCACCACGGTCAGCTTCGAGCCGAGCTTCGCGTAGACCGTGCCGAGCTCGAGGCCGATGATGCCGCCGCCGATGACCACCAGGTGCTTCGGGATCTCCGGCAGGTCCACCGCCTCGCGGGCGCTCCAGACGTCCTTGCCGTCGATCTCGAAGCCGGGGATCTGGATGGTGCGCGCGCCGGTGGCGACGATGAAGGCCGGCGCCTCGAGCCGCCACTCCCCCTTCTCGCCCTTCACCTCGACCGCGTTCGGGGCGACGAAGCGGGCGGTGCCGCGCACCACCTCGACCCCGTTCCCCTTCTCCAGCGTGCCGACGCCGCCGACCAGCTTCTTCACCACCTGGTCCTTGAACGCCCGGAGCTTCTCCACGTCCACCCGGGGCGGCTCCGTCAGGATGCCGCGGTCGGCGGCGCCGCGGATCTCGTCCACCAGGTTGGCGGCGGCGATGAGCGCCTTCGACGGGATGCACCCCCAGTTGAGGCAGACGCCGCCGAGCGACTCCTTCTCGACGAGCGCGGCCTTCTTGCCGAGCTGGGCGAGGCGGATCGCCGCCACGTAGCCGCCCGGTCCGGCGCCGACCACCACCGCGTCGAAGCTCCTGGTCTCCATGCGAGTCCCCTCCGTTGGCGCCGAGTCATAGCGCCTGGAGGCTCGCTGCGCCAGCGGGTCTCGCCGCGCCGCGCGCCGCCGACGGTCCCGACCAGGCGGATCACTGGAACGCACCTCCGAGCGCGTCGTCGCGCCCGGCGAGGTCGTTACAGCCGCTGCTGTCCTGGCCGGCGGCCGCGCCCCGGCGGCCGGCGCCGCTACACCAGTTCCATGAAGAGCAGGTTGGGATCCTCGAGGTAGCCGATGAGCGCGTAGGCGAAGGCCGCCCCGGCGTGGCCGTCCACGATGCGATGGTCGAACGACAGCGACACGTGCATCACGTCGCGCACCACCACCTGACCATCGCGCACCACCGGGGTGGGCCGGATCCGGTGCACCCCGAGGATTGCCACCTCCGGGTGATTGATGATGGGGGTGGCGAACAGCCCGCCCAGCGCGCCCAGGCTGGTGATGGTGAAGGAGGAGCCGCCCAGGTCCTCCCGCCGGACCTTCCCGGCCTTGGTGTCGGCGCCGAGCCGCTCGATCTCGCGGGCGAGGTCGAGGAGCGAGCGGCGGTCGGCGTCGCGCACCACCGGCACCACCAGCCCCTGCTCGGTGGAGGAGGCGATGCCGAGGTGGAAGGTCTTCTTGCGGTGGATCTCCTGCCGGGCCTCGTCGATCACCGCGTTCAGCGACGGGTGCTTCTTCAGGGCCGCGACGGCCGCCTTCACGATGAACGGCAGGAAGGTGATCTTCACCCCCTGCTCGCGGGCCGCGGCGGCGATCCGCTCCTTCACCCGGGTGAGCTCGGTCACGTCCACCTGCTCGACGAAGGTGAAGTGGGCGGCGCTGTGCTTGGAGATCGCCATGTGCTCGGCGATCCGGCGCCGCAGGCCGCGCAGCGGGATCACCTCGTCCTCGGCGGCGGAGGAGATGGCCGGAGGCTGGGGCGAGGGGGGGAGAGGCGCGGGGGCCCCGGAGCGCGTGCTCGCGGGCGGGTGCGCGGCGCCGTTGACGAGGTTCCGGGTCCCGTTCACGTCCTCCTTGGTGACGCGGCCTCCGGGGCCGGTGCCGGGGACGGCCTGCAGGTCCACGCCGAGCTGCCGCGCCAGGGCCCGCACCGCGGGCGCGGCGAGGGCGCGCGGGCGGGGGCCCCCTCCCTGACCCTCCCCCGCTTCGCGGGAGAGGGGAAGAGGCGCTCTCGGTGCGTCCCCCTCCCCGTCGCGCGGGGAGGGCCGGGGAGGGGCGACCTCGCGGCTCCCGGGGACGTCCCTCGCCGCCGCCTCCCCCTCCAACTCCAGCTCGAGCAGCGGCTCGTGCACCTTCGCGAGCTCGCCCTCCTTCCAGAGGAGCCTCGCCACCCTGCCCTGCCGCGGCGACGGGATGGTCACGGTGGCCTTGTCGGTCATGACCTCCACGATCGGCTGGTCCTCGCGGACCGCGTCGCCCGGCTTCACGAACCACTGCTGGATCTCGGCCTCGACCACGCCCTCGCCGATGTCGGGGAGGATGAGCTGGTAGGGCATGCGGTCCTCGCTGCGGTGCTAGAAGGCGGCCACCTCGCGGATGGCGCGCAGGATGCGCGGCGCCCGGGGCAGGTACTCGGCCTCGAGCGTGTACGGGAACGGGGTGTCGAACCCGGTGACGCGGGTGATGGGGGCCTCGAGCGAGAGGAAGCAGCGCTCCTGGATGAGAGCCGAGAGCTCCGCCCCGAACCCGCAGGTGCGCGGTGCCTCGTGCACGATCACCGCCCGCCCGGTCTTCTTTACCGAGCGCTCGATGGCCTCGACGTCGAGCGGCTGGAGCGAGCGCAGATCGAGGAGCTCGCAGTCCACGCCGGCCTCCGCCGCCTCCCGCACCGCCTGGTCGGCCTCGTGCCACATCGCGCCCCAGGCCAGCACCGTCACCTGTCCGCCCTCTCGCGTCACCTTGGCCTGGCCGAGCGGGATCTCGTACTCGCCCTCGGGCACCTCCCCCTTGGCCGCGCGGTAGACGCGCTTCGGCTCGAAGAAGAGGACCGGGTCCGGGTCGCGGATGGCGGAGATGAGCAGGCCCTTGGCGTCGTACGGGTTGGAGGGCACCACCACCTTGAGCCCGGGGGTGTGGACGAAGTGCGCCTCGGGGGACTGCGAGTGGTAGTGGCCGCCGCGGATCCCGCCGCCGTAGGGGCTGCGGATCACCATCGGGCAGGCGTACTGGCCTCCCGAGCGGTAGCGGTACTTGGCCACCTCGTTCACGATCTGGTCCATCGCCGGGAAGATGAAGTCCGCGAACTGGATCTCGGGCACCGGGCGCAGGCCGTAGAGCGCCATGCCCACCGCGGTCCCGACGATGCCGCCCTCCGCGAGCGGCGTGTCGATGACCCGGTCCGCCCCGAACTCGTCGTGCAGCCCCTGCGTGGCGCGGAAGACGCCGCCGAACCTGCCCACGTCCTCCCCCATCACCACCACGCTCGGGTCGCGCCGCATCTCGGTGCGGAGCGCGTCGTTGACGGCCTGGATCACGTTCAGGACGGGCATGGCTCACCCCTCCCCCCGCAGGCGCGCCACTCGCGGGTCGGCGGCCACCGCCGACCGCAGCTCCTCGAGCTGCTCGCGCTGTTGCCAGAGCGGCTGGGCGTAGACGCCGTCGAACAGGCTCTCGAGCGGCGGCTTCGACGGGAGCGCCTCCGCCTCCCGCAGCGCGGCCTGGATCTCCGCGGCCACCGCGTCGCGGATGGCGGCGTCCTCCGACTCCGAGAGCAGCCCGCGCCAGACGAGGTGGCCCTTGAGCCGGAGGATGGGGTCCTTCTTGCGCCACGGATCGACGAGCTCGGCCGGCCGGTAGACGCGCGGATCGTCGCTCGTGGAGTGGCCTTCCATGCGGTAGGTGACGCACTCGATGAGCGTCGGGCCCTCCCCGGCCGCGGCCCGGGCGCGCGCCAGGCGCGTCGCCTCGTAGACCGCGAGGAGGTCGTTCCCGTCCACCCGCTCGCCCTTCATCCCGTAGGCGAGCGCCTTCTCGGCGAAGGTCACCGCGGCGGTCTGGCGCTCGCGGGGCACGCTGATGGCCCAGCCGTTGTTCCGGCACACGAAGACCACCGGCACCTTGCGGACCCCGGCGAAGTTCAGGCCGGTGTGGAAGTCGTTGGCGCTGGTCGCCCCCTCGCCGAAGTAGACCAGCGGCACCATGTCGTCCTTCTTGATGCGCGCCGCCCAGCCGGCGCCCACCGCCTGCGGGATCTGCGTGGCGATGGGGGAGCTGATGGACGCGAAGCGCCCGGGGCGGAAGGCCTCGTGGCAGGGCATCTGGTGCCCCTCCATGAGGTCGCCGGCGTTGCCGAGCAGGTCGCAGAGGAACTTCGCGAGCGGGAGGCCGCGCAGGATGGCGGCCCCGTGCTCGCGGTAGCAGGGGAAGATCCAGTCCTGCGGGGCCATGCCCTCGGCCGCGCCCAGCACCGTGGCCTCCTCGCCGATGGACCCGATGTAGAAGCCGATCCGCCCCTGCCGCTGCAGCTGGATCATCCGCTCGTCGAGCGCGCGGTTCAGCACCATCAGCCGGTAGAGCGGCAGCAGCCGCTCCTGCGGCAGGTGCGATCGGGCCAGGTCGGCGCTGCCGTCGTCGGCCAGGACCCGCTCCAGCGGGAACTCCTTCTCCGGACGGTGGGCGGCGGGGCGCTGGGAAAACGGCGTCAGCTCCTCTCCGTGTACGTCGTGCCCGTTGCGCCTCACGAAGCTCTCGTGGATCTCTCGCCGCATCGGTCACTCCATCGCCCTGCGAGGTGAAGCTCAGGGACCGCCCGAGACCCTCCGCGGAGCGCCGATCTCGCCACGCAAGAACAGCTCGGCGGCGCGGTAGCTCGAACGGACGAGGGGCCCGCTCGCGACGTAGCGGAAGCCGAGCCGCTCCCCAAGCCCCTTGAAGGTCTCGAAGCGTTCGGGCGTGACGAACTCCATGACCGGCAGGTGCCACGCCGACGGGCGGAGATACTGACCGAGGGTGAGGATCTCGACGCCGGCGGACCGCAGGTCCCGCATCGCCTGCTCGAGCTCCTCCGGGGTCTCGCCCAGGCCGAGCATGATCGAGGACTTGGTGACGATGCGCGGGAACTCCCGCTTCATCCGGGCCAGCACCTCGAGCGTCTGGTCGTACCCGGCGCGGGGATCGCGGACCACCGGGGTGAGCCGCCGCACGGTCTCGAGGTTGTTCGCGAAGACGTCCGGCGCCGCCCGGCCGATGGTGCGCACCGCCTCGGGGTCGCCGCGGAAGTCGGGCGTGAGCACCTCGACCAGCAGCCCCGGAACGGCGCGCAGGTGGCGGATCGCCTCGGCGAAGTGACCCGCGCCGCCGTCGGGGAGGTCGTCGCGGTCGACGCTGGTCACGACGATGTAGTCGAGGCGCAGCCCGGAGACCATCTCGGCGAGGTGACGCGGCTCGTCGGGGTCGAGCGGCGGCGGGTGGGACGCCGTCTTCACGTTGCAGAAGCGGCAGCCCCGGGTGCAGGTGTCGCCCATCAGCATCACCGTCGCGGTGCCGCCGCCCCAGCACTCGGCGACGTTCGGGCAGTGGGCCTCCTGGCAGACGGTGTGGAGCTTCTCCCTCCCGAGCGTGTCGCTGACCCGCCGGTAGCGCTCTCCGCCCGGCACGCCCACCCTCAGCCAGGGCGGCTTCTTCGCCCCCATCGGGAGCCCACGCTCGCGCATGAGGACGCCCAGCTCCGAGCGGCCGGACGGGAGCTCCTGCGGAGGGCCGCCCAGCACGGGCAGGCGGGGTCGGGACGGGATCGCCATCCACGTAGCCTTACTCATTCCGCAGAAAAAACGCATGGTATAGTGCCGCACCCCCGGCGGGACGATGGGGGGCCGAGCCTGCAAGGGGACCTGCGTTTGTCCAGTGCCGAGCCCACCCGGGCGACCCGGATCCTGATCGTGGATGACGACGCCTCGGTGCGGGACGTCATCGGCGTGCTGCTCACGGAGGAGGGGTACCAGTGCACGACCGTCGCCGGCGCCGAGGAGGCGCTGGCGACGGCCCGCGACGGGGCCTTCGAGGTCTGCATCAGCGACGTCAAGATGCCCGGCCGCGACGGCAGCTGGCTCCTCGAGCGGCTTCGGGCCGAGCACCCCTCCATGGAGGTCATCCTGCTCACCGCCTACGGCGAGACCGAGGCGGCGGTCGAGTGCCTCCGGCAAGGCGCGGCCGACTACCTGCTCAAGCCGCCGAAGCTCACCGACCTCGTGCGCGCCATCGAGCGGGCGCTGGCGCGGCGCCGGCTGGAGCTGGCCCGGCAACGCTACCGCAAGAGCCTCGAGACCCGGGTCCTCGAGAAGACCGCCGAGCTCTCCCGCGCGCTGCGCCAGCTCGAGCAGAGCTACCGGATCACCCTCGACGCCCTCGTCGCGGCGCTCGACGCCCGCGAGCACGAGACCAGCGACCACTCCCAGCGGGTGGTCCGCTACACCCTCGCCATCGCCGATCGGCTCGGGCTGGCGCAGGCGCAGCTGCCGGACATCGCCCGGGGCGCGCTCTTGCACGACATCGGCAAGATCGGGGTGCCGGACGCGATCCTGCTCAAGCCGGGCAAGCTCACCGCGCAGGAGTGGGAGGAGATGCGGCGGCACCCGCACGTCGGCTGGACCATCCTGAGGTCCATCCCGTTCCTCGAGGCGCCGGCCGAGATCGTGCTCTCGCACCAGGAGCGGTGGGACGGCGGGGGCTATCCGCGGGGCCTCGCGGGCGAGTCCATCCCGCTCGGCGCGCGCATCTTCGCCATCGCCGACACGCTCGACGCCATGACCAGCGACCGGCCCTACCGCCGGCGGCAGCCGTTCGCCGCGGCGATGGCCGAGGTGGCGCGCTGCTCGGGGCTGCAGTTCGACCCGCGCTGCGTGGAGGCCTTCCTCTCCATCGGAGAGGAGGCGCTCACCGCCCTGCGCGACGCGCGGCCCTGGGTGGCCTGACCGGCTCCGGCCTCCCTCCCCGCCCGCGAACCGGCGGAGCGGGAGAGGAGGCCGCGGGCGCCTGTCCGCTCAAGGCGCGATCGGCAGCGCCGTCGCCTTCTTCTGCTCGTCCTGCTTCTGCCCCGCCAGCGCCGCCTCGGCGAGGTGGGTGTGGATCTTCATCGAGCAGAACTTCGGCCCGCACATGGAGCAGAACTCGGCGCTCTTGAAGGCCTCTTGC
>JAJXVM010000057.1 GCA_021782135.1 Myxococcales bacterium
GCAGGCGGCCGGCGCCGCCGCGCCGGCGGAGCCGCGCCCGGGGGCGCGCGACGGTGCACGGCTGCGCCTCTGCCTGGTCATCTCCAGCCTGGGGGGGGGCGGCGCCGAGCGCGTCACGACGGCGCTGGCCCGGCACTGGCAGGAGGCCGGCCACGCGGTCACCGTCCTGACGCTGGGGCCCCGCGCGAGCGACGCCTACGAGCTCGCGCCGGGCGTGGAGCGGGTCGCGCTCGACCTGCTCCGGGACTCCCGAAACGCCGCGCAGGGGCTCTGGCGCGCCGGCGAGAGGGTCGCGGCGCTCCGGCGGGCCCTGCTCCGCGCCAGGCCCGACGTCGTGGTGAGCCTGATGAGCTCCACCAACGTCCTCGCGCTGCTCGCGGCCGCCGGGCTGCGGCTGCCGGTCGTCGTCTGCGAGCGCAGCGATCCGCGGCAGGAGGTGGTCGGGCCCTACTGGGCACTGGCGCGCCGCCTGACCTATCCCGCGGCGCGCGGGCTGGTCGTGCAGACCGACGCGGTCGCCGCCTGGGCGCGCCGCCTCCAGCGGCGCGTGCACGTCATCCCGAACTTCGTCGAGCGGCCCGGCGCGCGCGCCTCGCCCGGCTCCGCCGAGGGACCGCTCCGGCTGCTCGCGATGGGAAGGCTGGCGCCGGAGAAGGGCTTCGACCTCCTGCTCGAGGCCTTCGCCGCCGCGGCCCCCGCGCACCCGGCCTGGTCGCTCTGCATCCTCGGCGAGGGCCCCGAACGGCCGCGGCTGGAGGGGCTCGCGCGCCGGCTCGGGCTCGGCGATCGGGTGGCGCTGCCGGGGCGGGCGCGGGACCCGCTGCCCTGGCTCTCGGGCGCCCACGCCTTCGCGCTGAGCTCCCGCTACGAGGGGTTCCCCAACGCGCTGCTCGAGGCCATGGCCTGCGGGCTTCCGGTCGTGAGCTTCGACTGCCCGAGCGGTCCGGGCGAGGTGATCGAGCACGGGCGGAACGGCTTGCTGGTGCGCCCGGGAGACGTCGGCGGGTTCGCGGCCGCCCTGGGGCGGATCCTGTCCAGCCCCGAGGACCGGGCGCGGATGGGGGCGGAGGCACGCCGGGTCTCGGAGCGGTACGCGCCGGCGCGCATCCTCCGGCAATGGGACGAGCTCGTCGGCGGCGCGGGAGGCCCGTCGTGGAGGCGGTGATGGAGCGCGCCGGCGAACCCGGCCGCGACCGGCTGGCGGCGGTCCTCGGGTTGCTCGGCGTGGCGCTGTTCGCCACCTGCCTCGACAACTACGCCTACCTGGCCTGGTCGGCGCCCGCGCCCATCAACGCCGTCGAGGCGTTCGCGCTCGCAGCCCTGGTGGTGCTGGCGCTCGAGCCGCGTCGCCCGCTGTCGCTCTGGCGGTCGCCCGTCGCCGCCTGGCTCGGCTTCTACTTCCTCCTGACGAGCCTCTGGGCGCTGTGGATGAGGAGCAGCCGTCCCCTGGTGGAGCAGGCCCTCTACGACCGCTACCGGTCGATGGGGTTCCTGGCGAGCTTCCTCATCCTCTTCACGGTCGGCCCGCGCCGGCTCTTCGCGCGTGCCATGGCGGGGGCGTGCGCCTTCACCGCGGCGGTGAACGTGGCGGAGATGTTCGGGCTGGTGCGCTTCGCCGGCAGCGACGATCTCGGCCGGATCGCCGGGCGGGCGGGCGGCCTGTTCATCAACCCCAACGGCGCGGGGCAGGCCATCGTCCTCGGCCTCGCGGTGGTGCTGCCGCGGCTGGAGCGGAGGTGGCGGGCGCCGCTCCTGCTCGTCGGCGCGCTCGGGGTGGCGGCGACCTTCTCCCGCGGCTGCGAGCTGTCGCTGGGCATCCTCATCGCCTGGCTGCTCTGGCGCAAGGAGGTCCCGGGGTGGCCGCTGGCGCTGGCGACCCTGGTCATCGCGGGGTTCCTGCTGCGCGGCTCGGGCACGCTCTCCGCGCTCCTGGAGTCGAGCGGCGCGCTGAACGACAACACCTGGGCGCGGCTCCACTTCGCGAGCGACGACAGCGGCCGCGCCGAGCTGGCCCTCAAGGCCTGGCGGCTCTTCACCGACGCGCCCCTCCTCGGCAACGGGATCGGCGCGACGATCGACTGGGCCGAAGCCAACTCCTCCCACAACCAGTTCCTGAACCTCGCGGCGGATCACGGCGTCCTGGGGCTGCTCGCGTTCCCGGCGCTCGGCCTGGCGATCGCGGCCAGCGGGCGGGACGCCGGCGGGTTCGCGCTCGTCCTCATGATCGCGGGCATGTTCAGCCACAACCTGCTCGAGGATCGCGCCACCCTGCTGGCGATCGCCTTCGCGGCCGCGGGCGGGCCGGGCTGGGCGCCGGTGGCGGCGGAGCCCGAGCTTCCGGGGGCTCGCGGCGGAGACCGGGAGGGCACACCGCAGCATCTCGACCAGAGGAGGAGTCATGCCGGTTCGGTCCAGGTATGAGGAGGTGAGGGAGGCGCTCCGCGTCGCGCCGGCCCGGTGGCTCGTCACCGGCGCGGCGGGGTTCATCGGGTCGCACCTGACGCAGGCGCTGCTGCGCCTCGATCAGCGGGTGGTCGCGCTCGACAACTTCTCCACCGGGACGCACGAGAACCTCGCCGAGGTCCTCGCGTCCGTCTCCCCGGAGCAGGCGGCGCGGTTTCGTCTCGTCGAGGGCGACGTGCGGGATCCGGACGCCTGCGCGGCGGCGTGCCTGGGCGTGGACCGCGTCCTGCACCAGGCCGCGCTCGGGTCGGTGCCGCGCTCCATCAAGGATCCCCTCCAGACGCACGAGGTGAACGTGACCGGGTTCCTGCGCGTGCTCTGGGCGGCGCGCGAGGCGGGCGTGCGGAGGGTGGTCTACGCCAGCTCGAGCTCGGTCTACGGGGATCACCCGGGCTTGCCCAAGGTCGAGCAGGTGGTCGGGCGGCAGCTGTCGCCGTACGCGGTGAGCAAGATGGCGGACGAGCTCTACGCGCACGTGTTCTCGCGGTGTTACTCCCTGCCGCTGATCGGGCTGCGCTACTTCAACGTGTTCGGGCCGCGGCAGAACCCCAAGGGGCCCTACGCCGCGGTGATCCCGCAGTGGTACGGGGGCCTGCGGGACGGAACCGAGGTCGTCATCAACGGCGACGGGGAGACGAGCCGCGACTTCTGCTTCGTGGAGAACGTGGTGCAGGCGAACCTGCTCGCCGCGACCACCGAGGAGCCCGGGGCGCTCGACCAGGCGTTCAACGTCGCGTGTGGCGAGAGGACCACGCTGCACCAGCTGTTCGCGTTCATCCGCGAGGAGGTCGGGCGCCGCAGGCCGGGGGCGGCCGACGTCCGCCCCGCGTACCGCGAGTTCCGGGAGGGGGACGTGCGCCACTCGCACGCCGAGATCGCCCGGGCCCGGGAGCTGCTCCGGTACCAGCCGGAGTACTCGGTCCGGGAGGGGCTGCGCCGGACTACCGACTGGTACCTGCGCGCTTGAGGCCGACGGCCGGCCCCGCGCCCGCGGCGGGCCCCGCGGCCGGGCGGGCCGGGGGCGCCGGAGCCTCGAACCGCCGCTCGAGGTGCCTGAGCCAGGTCTCCAGGATGAGGCACTTCCAGAGCAGCTGCGAGTAGTCGTACCTGCGGTTCGCGTGGTCGCGGAAGCAGCGCTCCACCATGCCGAGCTCCAGGTACTCGCGCAGCCGCGCGTCCGGCGAGAGCACGGTGGACAGGTAGTATTCGCGCAGCTCCGACCGCAGCCAGTGCCCGACGGGAACCCCGAACCCGCGCTTGAAGCGCTGGAACACCTCCGCCGGGAGCAGGTCGTGGAAGGCCTTCCAGAGCAGCCACTTCCGGCGGCGACCCCGGATGCGCTGGCGGTCCGGCAGCGAGTTGGCGAGCTCGACCACCTCGTTGTCGAGGTAGGGGACCCGCAGCTCCAGGGCGTGCGCCATCGCGCCCTTGTCCGACTTCTCGAGGTAGGCGCTCGGCAGCCAGAACTGCTGATCGACGAGGCAGAGCTGGCCGACGGTCTCCCGGGGCAGGCCCCCGCGGTAGCCGTCCTGGATCCGGGGATGGACGGGGATCTTCCGGCGCCACTCGGGCTTGAGCAGGGAGTCGAGCGGGATCTCCGACCGGAAGTAGGAGGAGTAGCGGCTCGCCGCGTCCGGGTGGGCCAGGGCGCGCAGGACGACCTGGGCCCGGCGCGGCACCCCGCCGAAGGAGTCCAGCCTGGCCGCGCGGACCAGCGCGCTCAGGCCGGTGATCGCGGGGCCGAGCTTCTCGACCGTCTGCTCGAACTGGTAGCGGCGGTACCCTCCGAAGAGCTCGTCGGCGCCCTCGCCCGCCAGCGCCACGGTCACCTTCGACCGGATCAGCTTGCTGAGCACCCACACGTTCAGGGCCGCCGCGTCCGCGAACGGCTCGTCGTAGTGCCAGACCAGCCTCTCGACGGCGCCGACGAGGTCGTCCTGATCGGCCAGGTAGACCTCGTGGCGGACTCCGAGGTGCGCCGCCACCCTGCGCGCGTACTCCAGCTCGTCGTAGTCCGGCCCCATGCCGGGGTAGCCCAGGGTGAAGGCCATGGTCTGCGCCGGACCCAGCACCCGCGAGGCCAGCGCGGTCAGGATCGACGAGTCCACCCCGCCGCTCAGCAGCACGCCCACCGGCACGTCCGCGATGAGCTGCCGGGAGACGGCCTGGGAGAGGACGGTCCGCAGCGAGGAGGCGGCGTCCTCGTCGGTCCGATCGATCGGGCGGCGAGCGGGCCGGGGGCACAGCCGGCTGGAGCGGAGGACGAGGGGAGCGGCGGCCCCGGCGCCCCGCTCGCACCCGAGGACCTCGCCCGGCTCGAGCTTCCGGACGCCGCCGAGGGCGTGGTGGCCCTCGTAGCAGAGCCCGTACGCCATGTAGGCCGAGAGGCCCTCCGCGCTGAGCGTGGGAGTGAACGCCCGGGTGCGGAAGAAGAACTTGGCCTCGGACGCGAAGAGGAGCCCGCCCTCGCCCTCCCACACGTAGAGCGGCTTGATGCCGGCCCTGTCCCGCGCGAGGTGGAGCGTGCGGGAGGCGCGATCGAAGAGCGCGAGGGCGAACATCCCGTTCAGCCGGCCCAGGAAGGGCAGTCCCCAGAGGGCGAGGCCCTCGACGATCACCTCGGTGTCGGAGTGCCCCCTCCAGCGGCGCGCCGGCCCCGGGCCGGAGGCGCCGTCCCGGGCGCTCCAGGCCCGCTCGATCTCTTGCCTCAGCGCGGAGAACCCGTAGACCTCGCCGTTGTAGCAGAGGACGTAGCGCCCGTCCTGCGACGCCATCGGCTGGTGGCCGGCGGGGCTGAGATCCACCACCGATAGGCGCCAGTGCAGGAGCGAGACGCCTTCGTCCTGCCAGGAGCCGAAGTCGTCCGGGCCCCGGTGGACCAGCGCCGTCCGCTGGTCCTCGCTCGGCGGGGAGCCGGCGAACGACGGCCCCCGTCCGAACCACCCGGCTATGCCACACATGACGCCTCCGGGAGCGCCGGCGCGACGTCGGCGCCGGCCCCCGCCGCGCCTCGATCCGAGGCGAGCCACGCCTCGAACATGAGGATGGTCCAGAGGTAGTACTGGAGGTCCCGCTCGCCGGCGAGGTGCCGGTGGAGCGCCGCCCGCACCAGGCCGGGATCGAGGAAGCCCTCCCGGCGGAGCCGGTCCTCGGCGAGGAGGTCGCAGGCCCAGTCCCGGAGCGGGCCGCGGAGCCAGGATCCGACCGGGACGGCGAACCCCTTCTTCGGACGCTCGATCAGCGCCGGGGGCACGTACCGGTACAGCACCTGTCGGAGGATCCACTTGGCGCGGCCGCCGCGTCGCTTGAGCGCGAGCGGCAGCCGCCAGGCGAGCTCGACCAGCCGGTGGTCGAGCAGCGGCACGCGGGCCTCGAGGCTCACGCCCATGGTGGCCCGGTCCACCTTCGCGAGGATGTCGTCCGGGAGGTAGGTGAGCGCGTCGAGGTACATCATCTGGTCGGCGAAGGTGGGCAGGGCCGGCGACGGGAGCGGCCTGGTCAGCACGGTCGGCGGCTCGACCGCCCCCGGCACCAGCAGGGAGGGCTCCTTCCACCCCGAGACCAGCCTGCGGTACATGGCCTGGCCGGTCGGCAGCGCGAGGATCTCGGCCGCGGCCTGGAGCCGGTCCACGCGCAGCGAGGTCGCCAGCCCTCCCGGCAGGAGCGGCGCGACCGAGCGCACCAACCCCTCCCAGAGCGGCTCCGGGAGCGCGCGGAGCGCCCGGCCGAGCCGGGAGCGCAGCGGCGCGGGCACGCACCGGAGCGCGCCCCAGAACCGGTCCAGGGCGTAGCGGGTGTAGCCGCAGAACAGCTCGTCGCCGCCGTCTCCGGAGAGGCTGACCGTGACGTGCCGGCGCGTGAGCTGCGCCACCAGGAAGGTCGGGATCTGCGAGGAGTCCGCGAACGGCTCGTCGTAGAGCGACGGGAGGCGGGGGATGACCTCCAGGGCCTCGCGGGGGGTGACATAGAGCTCCCGGTGATCGGTGCCCAGGTGGCGGGCGACGGCCCGCGCGTGGACGGCCTCGTCGTGGCTCGCCTCGCGAAAGCCGATGGTGAAGGTGCGGACCGGCGCGGTGCTCTGGGCCTGCATGAGCGCGACCACCGTGGACGAGTCGACGCCGCCGGAGAGGAACGCGCCCAGGGGGACGTCCGACTGCATCCGCAGCTTCACCGAGTCCGAGAGCAGGGAGTGCAGCTCGTCCACGGCCTCCGCTGCCGTGCCCCGGAACGGGTCCGCGACGGCCCGCGCCGCCGCCCGCTCGTGCGACCAGTAACGGACCACGGGCTGCGCGCCCGGGCGGCGCGAGGAGACGGACAGCAGCCCGGCCGGCTCGAGCTTCCGCAGCCCGGCGTAGATGGTGTACGGCGCGGGGACGTAGCCGTGCCGCACGAAGAGCGCGAGCGCGTTGCGGTCCACGTCGCGGCCGCAGGCCGGGTGCGCCAGGAGCGCCTTCAGCTCCGAGCCGAAGAGGAAGGTGGCCCCGAACCAGCCGTAGTAGAGCGGCTTCTCCCCCATCCTGTCGCGCGCCAGGTGCAGCACCCTCTCGGCGCGATCCCAGAGCGCGAACGCGTACATCCCGTTGAAGCGCTCCAGCGCGGGCGCGACCCCCCACCGCTCCACGGCCGCCAGGAGCACCTCGGTGTCGGAGCGCCCGCGGAAGCGGTGGCCGGCCTGCTCCAGCTCGGCCCGCAGCTCCCCGAAGTTGTAGATCTCGCCGTTGAAGGTCACGACGAAGCGGCCGGTGCCCGAGCCCATGGGCTGGGCGCCTTCGGGCGAGAGATCGAGGATCGCGAGGCGACGGTGGGCCAGGCCCACCCCCTGGGCGGGATCGACCCAGACGCCGCCGGAGTCGGGTCCGCGGTGGACCAGCCGCCCCCCCATTCGCCGCGCCCGAAGCTCCAGCTCGCCGGGAGATCTCCCGTCGGACGGTTCCAGGAACCCCGCGATTCCACACATTCGAGTCGCTCCCGGCGCCGTGCTGCGACGCGGAGGAATGTAGCCCTCAGGGCGCTGGAGCCCGCCGCCGATCGGGGGCGGACCCGAAGGGATCGGCCTCGGCCCGCAGCGCCTTCAGCATCGCCTCGGTGCGCGAGACGAGCGTCGGCACCGAGAACTCGCGCACCACCCGGTCGCGAGCCCGCCGCGCGTCGCCGGCGCGCTGGGCGCCCGAGCGCGCGAGCAGGCCGGAGACGCCGGCGGCCAGGGCCGCGGGATCCTTCGGCGGGACCGCCACCCCCGTGTCCCCGATGATCCAGGACGCGTCCCCGCTGTCGGTGGCGACGCACGGCACGCCGCACGCCATCGCCTCCGCGATCACGTTCGGAAAGCTCTCTCCGTCGTCGGAGGACAGCACCGAGACGTCCAGCGCGCCGTGAATCGCGGCGTCGGCCTTGCACGGTCCGGCCCAGGTGAGGCGAGCCCCCAGCCCGAGCTCCCCGGCCAGCCGGAAGAGCTCGCTCCGGTACTCGGGCCGGCCGTCGCCGACGCAGACGAAGCGCACGTCTTCCCGCGCGGCGGCCAGGAGCGCCGCGGCGCGGAGGAACGTGGGATGGCCCTTCACCGGATCGAGCCGCGCGATCATGCCGACGAGCGGCGCTCCCGCCGGGACCCCCCACCCGCGGCGCACGCGCTCCCGGCCGGCGGGGTCCGGCCGGAACGCCTCGCAGTCGATCCCGTTCGGGATGACGAGCAGCTTCCGCTCGCTCATGCCGCGGCCGACGGCGTGCCTGCGCGCCGCCTCCGAGTTCGCCACGATGACGTCGGGGGCCCGGGCGGCGAGCACCTCCAGCCCGGAGCCGAGCGTGCTCATCCAGTCGTAGGCGCGGAGATCCTCCATCGCCGAGCGGATCCCCCAGACGACCGGGACGCCCGGCGCGAGCCAGCGCAGCCCGGCGGAGTAGAGGTTGGCCAGGTTCATGTACGCCAGGACGGCGTCGGGTCTCCGCGAGCGGACGAGCCGCCCGAGCCGGACCAGCGCCCCGAGGACGTCCCATCGACCGCGCTTCTCGAGGTCGTGGACGGGAACGCCTCCGGCTCGGACCTCCTCCTCGAGGGTTCCCCCGGCGTAGAAGACCGCGACCTCGACCTGGTGGCCTCGGTGTCGCAGGGCGCGGGCGAGCGTGGCGAGCTGGCGCTCGGCGCCGCCGAGGTGGAGCCCGCGGATCAGGAAGAGCAACTTCATCCGGCGAGCTCCGTCCGGTTCGCCCGGGCCGGCTCCCCCGGAAACGCCTCGACGTGGCCCTTCCATCCGCAGGACGGCTCGAAGGGCACCGCGTGGGCGCGCTCGTGGACTTCGTCCACGCGCTCCACGCCGGGCCAGCCTCGGATGACCACGTCCGCGCAGCCGAAGCGCGCGAGCGGCATGCGGGTCAGCTCCCACCCGCGAGCGAGCTGCGGGATGCGCCTCCAGTCGAACCCCATGAGAGCGGCGGCGACGGTGTCGAGGGCCAGGGGATTCCGGGCCGCGAGGACCAGGCCGGCGGCCACCGGGGAGGGCGCGAGCGGGCTCTCGCGCTGGCCTCCGACGAGCCCGTCGAGGAGCACCAGGTACGAGCGCGACGCGGTGCTCCCGATCGCGCGCTCCGCCCGGTCGTAGTAGAGGAAGGCGCGGTTGATGTCGAGCACGGTGCGCCACAGCGTGTCGTTGCCGTGCCAGCTCCCGCCGGCGCGCGCGAACGCGGTCCTCGGGACGCGCAGCACGCGCCGCATGAGCTGCCCGAGCCCCGCCGCGCCCGCCTGCAGCAGGGCCTTGCGCGGGCCCCCGTCGAGCTCCCACTCGGCGTGGATGAGGGACCAGTAGAGGTCCCAGACCGCGCCGCCGTCAGGGTACTCGTCGCCGCCGGTCCGGGGGCTGCCGAACCGGAAGTGGGGCAGGTAGTCCTTGTGGCCGTTGACGCCGACCAGGTTCTTGAGGGCGCAGGTGATGCCCGCCTTCTGGTGGCATTTCATCTTGGGCAGGTTGATCACCAGGTCCGCCGTGAGGACCTCCCTCGGGACGAGGTAGCGGTTGCTCTCGGGTGAGTGGGTGCGCGACATCCGCCGGCGCGGGTACTGGGCGACGCCGAACGCGCAGGGCCGGTCCATGAGCGGCACCAGCATGCTCTCGCCGCGCAGGTCGAGCTCCTCGTAGGCGTCCGGCGCCGGCTCGATGGTGCGACGGCTGCGCACGCGCTCTCCCGCCAGCGCCGCGTGGGTGAGGCGGTGGTCGCGGGCTTCGAAGCGGACGCCGGGGAAGCGGCGGCGGGCGTCCGCGAGCACCGCGTCGAGCCCGACGAGGCGGGACAGCTCCGGCCACCGGGTCCCCTGGACCGGCGCGTCGCAGACCAGCACCTCGCCCGAGGTCCCGAGCGCGCGGGCGGCGTAGTCGAGGACGGCGCGGACGAAGGACCCGTGCGTCACCAGGCAGTCGGTGTCGTCCGCCGCGGACGGGCGGCGGTTGCGGTGGGCGACGAAGTTGGGCTTGATCACCACCCGGCCGCCCGGCCGGACCAGCGCCTCGAGCGGGTTCCAGGCCGGCGTGCCGAAGCGCGCCGCGTCGAGGCCCATGCGCGAGAGCGCGAGGCGCACCGCCCGGTAGGCGGGGTTCTCCTCGGAGCCGCGCGCGAGCCCTGGCCACTCGGGGAAGCTCTCCGACGGCGGGTAGGGGGCGGTCCGCGCGTAGGCCGGCGTCTCGCGCACCACCGCGACCACGGGATCGTCGATCCACCCGCTCACGGGAGGGCTCCCGCGACGCCCTCCGGGGCGGCACTCCACCGACCGGAGGGAGCGGACGCCGACTCCAGCGACCCGAGCAGGTCCTCGAAGATCGCGTCCTGCGGCCAGACCTGCCCCGGCACGAACTCCAGGTCCCTCCTCCAGTGGCCGGGGCAGTCGTGCACCGCCAGGTCCTGGTAGGCGTAGCTCACCTCCAGGATCCTCGGCTTCCCCTCGCGGTCGAGGGCGAAGTCGAAGGCGGTGCTCTGGGACTCGAGCCCTCTCGCGACCGCGAACGCGATCCGCAGGCAGGCCTCCGGGATCCGGCGCACGTCGTGGTCGATGCTGCCGCTGCCCGACGCGCGGAAGTCGCCGGGCCTGACGTTGCGCGTGAAGCCGAAGGCCCTGTCGCCGATGACGGTCACGCGGATGTCGTGGGAGTTGCCGGGCAGGAACTCCTGGAAGTAGACGTAGCCCCGCTCCACCCCGAGCTCGCGCGCCTTGTTCCAGTTGGCCCACAGCGTGCGCGGCAGCCGCAGCAGGGGGCCGACGAGGTCGCGCCGGGCCCGCGCGCGGGCCACCAGCCGCGGCGCGTCGGCGAGCGGTCCCCGGTAGGCCGGGTGGCCTCCCCGGAAGGCGCGCTGGACGTAGGCGCGGGCCGAGCGGCGGTCCCGGAGCAGCTGCACGTTCTGCGAGCCGGCGCCGCGGCGCAGCTTGGCGACCAGCGGGAGGGGGGCCGTCTCCAGCCAGGCCAGCGCCTCGGACTCGGAGAAGAAGCACTCGGTCCGGGCCAGCGGGGCGCCGAGGGCCTCGAGCCGGTACTTCTGGGAGAGCTTGTCGTCGAAGGTCCAGCACGTCTCGGTGCTCGGGAAGACGCGGAGCCCCAGCGCCTCCGCGCCGCGGATGACGTGGCGGGCGATCAGCTGATCCGCCCAGGAGGTGTGGGTCCAGTGCCAGAGCAGCCCCTGGTGCTCCCTGAGCGCGTCCATGATCCGGGACCCGTGGCAGTCGACGACGCGATGAGCCACGCCCAAATCCCTGGCTCGCTCGAGCCAGCGGTCGGAGAAGCTGCCGGCGCGCGCGTGGATCGCCAGGCTGATGCGGGCGGGACGGGGCATCTTGCGCTCCTTGCGGCTGGGTGGGTTCGGCCAGGCGCACCTCGGCTCTTGAAGCCGCGTCGCCGCGGCCGCTAGGGGGAGGCGCCCCCCCGGATCAGGCGCTTGCGGTACGCGCTCTCGAACACCCCGCGCCCGACGAAGCAGGCGGGGACCAGCCCCGGCGTGACCTGACGAAACCCGCCGGCGAGCACGGCGCCCATCGCCCAGCGCGTCGCGAGGTAGCGCCGCCCGACCAGGCTCGCGAAAATCGCCCCCTCCCGGAGGATCTGGGCCAGGTTGGGGCGGCCCCACGCTTCGAGCGCCTCGCCGTGGCGCTCGAGGAGCAGCTTGCAGACCGCCACGCCCCCCTCCGCGTCCCTCCGCCGGCTGGCGAGCAGGTGCTCCACCGTTCCGCGCGAATATCCCTCCGGCGCGTCGGACCTCTGATAGGCGAGGCAGTCGCGAAGGAATTGCGCGTCCGCGACGAGCGCCGCGTCGAGCTGGAACAGCACGTCGACCAGCCCGGAGCGCTCCGCCGACCAGGTCGCCTGCTCCCGGACCCGGCGCGAGATGCAGCAGAGGTAGTCGGTGCCGATGCCGCCGGGCTGGGCGGACAGACGGATCCGGGTCGCGTAGTCCACCGGCGCCTCCGGGACGTGCTCGGGCGTGACCGCGCCGGTGTCCCAGCGGAACCGGGCGCCGAGGATCCCCACTTGGGCGGGCGCCCGGGCCGCCGCTCGCGCCAGGGTCTCGAGCGCGCCGGGCAGCAGCTCGTGGTCGCTGTCGAGCATCACCGTCCAGTCGGCGGAGCTGCGCGCGAGGGCGTCGCGCCTCGCCGCGCCGATGCCGCCGTTCCCGGGGCGAACGTGGAGGAGGACCCGCCGGTCGTCCAGCTCCGAGAGCCTCGCCGCGGTGTCGTCCCCGCTCGCGTCGTCCACCACGATCACCCGATCGAGCACGGGGCCCTGGCGCAGGCACGATTGCACCGCGGCCACGGCCAATTCGGGCCTGCGATAGCTCGTGATGGCGACGTCGATCGTGATTGGTATCATGATGCGAATTGGCGATTAGGATACAGGCCGTGCAAGACGATTGGCTTCGGGTATTTGCGTTCAGTACCGAATTGAGCCGCCGGACGCGGCCCACGAGGAGCGGATCGGCGCCATGATGGAGCTCGAGAAGTCGGCCGGGGCCAGGTGGTTCTCGCGGTGGGCGCCCGGGCTCCATCCGGGGGCGCTCTCCTGGAGCTTCGGGGTCAGCATCGTCGCGCAGGCGAGCACGGTGGCCATGAGCTTCGTGCTGGCGCGGATCATCGGCCGCTCCGCCTTCGGCGAGTGGGCCGCGGTGCAGAGCACGGTCGGTACCATCAGCGGCATCGCGCAACTTTCGATGAGCGTGACCGCCACCAAGTTCGTGGCCGAGCTGGGGCGGTCCGATCCGGCGCGCGCCGGGAGGATCCTGGGCGTCTGCTCGGCCATCACCTTGCTCACGGGAGCCGCGGCGGCCCTCGCCGTGTTCGGCAGCGCCCCCTGGTTCGCGGGCTCGGTGCTGCGGGCGCCCCACCTCGCGGGCGGCCTCCGGATCTCGGCCGCCTCGCTCTTCTTGCTGACCGTGAACGGTTACCAGACGGGGGCCCTGGCCGGCCTGCAGCGGTTCCGGAGCCTGGCGGTGCTCGCCTCCTGTCAGGGGGTGGCCACGGCGGTCCTCGTCACCGGCCTCGCCCTGGGGGCGGGGCTCGAGGGCGCCTTCGCCGGGTACGCGCTCGCGGCCGCCCTCACCTGGGTCATCTTCCATCAGGCGCTTCGCGCCGAGTGCCAGGCCTGCGGCATCCGGGTCGAGTACGGCCAGCTCCGGCGCGAGCTGCGCGTGCTCGCGCACTTCGCGCTCCCGGCGACGCTCGCCGGGGTGGCGGGAATGCTGACCTCCTGGCTCGCCACGCTCATCCTGGTCCGGCAGCCCGGCGGCTACGCCGAGATGGCGACGTTCAGCGCCGCGGGGACCCTCCGCGGCGCGGTCCTGTTCGCGCCCACGGCGGTGACGCGGGTCTCGGCGCCGGTGCTGGCCAGCCTGGTGGGGGCCGGCGCCCTCGCGCGCCACCGCGACGCGCTTCGGGGCAGCGTGCTGCTCGCGGCCTTCGCCGCGGCCCTGGTCGCCGCCCCCATCGCCAGCGGAGCCCCCTGGCTGCTCGGCCTCTTCGGGCGGAGCTTCCAGGGCGGGGCCATGGTGGTGGTGGTGATGGCCCTGAGCGGCGTCTTCGAGGCCGGCGGGCAGGCCCTGAACCAGGAATTCCTGAGCCGCAGCCGCATGTGGTGGAACCTCCTCATGGTGACGGGGAGGGGCGTCGTGCTCGTCGCCGCCACCTCCCTGCTGGCGCCCAGCCGCGGAGCCCTGGGCGCGGCCTGGGCGCTCCTGCTGGCGTACGGGCTGGCGGTGCTGTTCGTGCTCGTGCTGAGGGAGTGGCTCGAGACCGCGCGCGCCGTGGATTGAGCGCCGCGCCGGAGCGCCATCAGTCGCCGTCGAGGAAGTGCTCGAGGTTGCTCCGCCCGTCGCCGGTCAGCCGCGGCCCGTCCGACGGGTCCGCCGGGTCGAGCCCGTGCGCGCGCTCCCAGGCGTCCGGGATCCCGTCGCCGTCGCGGTCGGGGCAGCGGCAGCGCGCGTTGTCGGCCTGCCCCGGCGGACACAGGTCGGCGGCGGTGATGGGCGGTCCGAGCGAGGGGAACCCGCCGGGGTTGTAGCCCGCCACGCTGCGCTGTCCGGAGCGAGGCGCTCCGCCTCGCCGCGTGAGGAACCTCACCAGCCGCGCGTCCGAGGCGTCCCGGTTCACCACCCAGCGGCCCCGGCAGTCGAGCCGGCGCGAGGCGCCGACCGGCTCCGGCGCGCTCGCCGGGAGCAGCCTCTCGACGAGGTTGCGTCCGCTCCCGACCAGCGTGATGGCCCGGATGCCGACGCCGCAGCCCTTGGCGACCGGCGGAGCCCCGGGCCGGCTCGGCGCGGTCGCCGCGGGCAGCGGCGCGTCGCGCCTCCAGCGCAGGCGCGCCGGCGGTCGGCCGTCCGGGATCCAGGGTGGGTGGTAACCCGGTTCGCCGCGCTCGTCGCACCCGACCTCCCGGCGCAGGGAGTTGGTGCTGCACTCCCCCCCGCCCTCGTAGTCGGTGTAGGCGACGAGGTGGTCCCAGTCCCCCGGCCCGGCCGCCGGCTGTCCGGGGCCCACGTTGTTGGCGACGTAGAGCGAGGGCGCGCCGGAGGGGCCGCAGGTGGTGCAGCCTGGGAAGGCGTCGAACCGGTTCACCTGGACGGGGTGGACGCCGCGCGCGGAGGCGGGCCCGGGCGCGTAGTAGTTCCCGACGATGTCCACGGAGGCGCCGCCGCCCACGCCCGTCGCCCAGGAGCCCCAGTTGAAGAGCACGTTGTTCACGATGCGCCCGCTCTTCGACTTGAAGAGCGGAAACCGGTGGCTCGAGTTCAGCAGGTAGTCGTGGTGCAGGTCGACGTCCGTCATCTCGTCCATGGCGGCGATGGAGTCGCCGCCGGTCAGGACGTTGGTGTCGTTGCAGGAGGGCGCGCCGATCCCCTCACCGCTGATGGTGTAGCCGACGGTGACGTCCTGGACGTCCCCCGCGTGTTGCGCCCAGATCGAGATCGACTTGTCCATGGCCCAGACCGCGGTCACGTGATCCAGGATCAGGCGGTGCGTCCGGTAGACGGTCAGGTTCGCGCCGCACGAGCCGTGGTGGGACCGCGCCGCCGCGTGACGGTTGTAGCCGCGCCACAGCCGCACGTACCGGATGGTGACGTCGTGGGCGCCGTCCACGACGAGCAGGTTGTTCGCCGCGGTGTCCGAGTCGGGGAAGCCGCTCGAGCCGTCCGCGGTGCCGGCGCCTCCGGTGATGGCGATGCCCCCGCCCGGAGCGGTCTGCCCGGCGATGGTGAGGTAGGAACTGGCGGTCGTGAGCCAGAGCGGCGAGCGCAGGGTGATCACCCCGCTCACCTGGAACACGCAGGTCCTCGGCCCGCTGGCCGTGACGCAGTCGCGCAGCGAACCCGGCCCGGAGTCGTTCAGGTTGACGACCGGGATCGCCCTGCCGCCCCGCCCGCCCTCGGACAGCGCGCCGCCGCCCATGGCTCCCCGGAACGCCGGGATCGGGCGACCGTCCGGCGAGGCCTGGCAGGAGGCGGCCGCGGCGGCGCCGGGCGCGGCGGCCGCCGGCGC
>JAJXVM010000349.1 GCA_021782135.1 Myxococcales bacterium
GGGGCGGCGCGCGCCGGCCCGCGCGCGGCGCTATGGTCGAGGGTGGATGCGCCCCGCCCGCCGGCTCCGGATCGCCCTGGTCGCCGACCTCTTCGAGGGGAAGAGCGGCGGGGTGGTCTCGGCGGCGCGCTTCGCCTCGGCCCTGCGCCGCGGCCACGAGGTGACGCTGGTCGGGGCCGGGCCCGCCGCCGACGTGCGGATGCCGGCCTTCCTCCTGCCCGGGGTCCGCCGGGTGATGCGCGAGATGGGGTTCACCTTCGCGCTGCCGCGCCGGCGGCTGCTCGAGGAGAGCCTCGCCGGGGCCGACGTGGTCCACGCGTGGTTCCCGTTCTGGCTGGGGATGCGGGCCGCCGCCGCCGCCCACCGGGCGGGCGTGCCGCTGGTGGCGGGCTTCCACGTGCAGCCCGAGAACCTGCTCCGCAACGTCGGCCTCGAGTCGCCGGCGCGGGTGGACCGGGTCTACCGGCTCTTCCGGAGGAGGTTCCTCGACCTCGCCGACGCGGTGGTCTGTCCGAGCGCCTTCGCCCGCGACGAGCTGCGGCGCCGCGGGGTGAGGGGCCGGATCGAGGTGATCTCGAACGGGGTCGCCCCGGAGCTCGCCCCGGCGCCGCGCCCGCCGGGCGACGGCCGCTTCCTGCTGCTCGCCGTGGGGCGGCTCGCCCGGGAGAAGCGGCTCGACGTGGTGGTGGAGGGGGTGCGCCGGTCGTGCCACGCCGCCCGGATCCGGCTGGTCGTCGCGGGCCGCGGTCCGGAGGAGCGGCGGATCCGGCGGCTCGCGGCGGCGCTGCCCGCCCCCGGAGAGGTGGGGTTCGTGTCCGACGAGGAGCTGCGGCGGCTGCTCCAGCGCGCCGACCTCCTCCTGCACGCGTCGGAGGTGGAGCTCGAGGGGATGGCGGTGCTCGACGCGCTCGGCTGCGGCCTGCCGGCGCTCATCGCCGACTCCCCGGCCAGCGCCGCGCGCGAGCTGGCGGTCTCGCCCGAGCTCCTCTTCCAGGCGGGGAACCCCGCCGACCTGGCGCACCGGCTCGACGCGCTGCTCGAGTCGCCGGAGCGGCTCGAGGCCGCGCGCGGGCGCTGCGGGGAGCTGGCCCGCGCGCGCGCCTTCCCGCTCTCCCTGGCGCGCCTGGAGGCCCTCTACCAGGACCTCGTCAGCGCGCGGGCGGCGGCGTCCCTGGACGCTCTCCGCGCAGCAACCAGATCGAAGCCGGCAGGGCGGTGAGGTCCGCGAGGAGCGCCAGCAGGAACGCGGCGGCGGTGATCACCCCGAACTGGCGCAGCGGCGGGAACCTCGAGAAGGCCAGGCCGAGGAACCCGGCGGCGTTGATCAGGGTCGCGAACACGATGGCCCGCCCCGCCACCCGCAGGCTGTGCGCGAGCGCCGCCTCCACCCCGGCGCCCTCGGCCTCGCCGAGGTGGTGGAAGAAGTGGATCTGGTCGTTCTCGGTGGTGCCGAGCACGGTGGTGGCGATGAGGATGGTGGCCACGTTGAGCGGCGTCCCGGTGAGCCGCATGCCGAGGAAGGTGACCAGGATGGCGAAGACCGAGGGGATCATCGCCATGAGGCGGGCCGCCGCGCTGCGGAAGACGAGCAGGAACACGAGGAAGATGAGGGCGGCGGTGAGCGAGAAGCTCTCCGCCAGCGTGGGGACGAGGCTCGCCCCCACCTTGGCCTGGAGGAGCCCCTCGCCGACCACGCGCTCGCTCACGCCGGCGAAGGCCGGATCGCCCGCCACGGTGCGCGCCCAGTCGGAGCGGATGGCGGCGGCGAGGCCGTGGTAGCCGGCCGCGTCGGTGCGGCGGAAGACCACCGTGAGCTGGGCGTCGGCCAGGGTGGCGGGGTCGAGGAAGGCGCGCAGCTCCGGCTCGGTGAGCAGCAGCTCCTCCACGTCGGCGGCGAGCCGCGCGAAGGCGGCCGGATCTTGCGGCAACGCCTCCTCCTCGCCAGCGAGGTAGCGGCGCAGCCGGAGGAAGGTGGTGGGGCCCACCACCGAGGTGACGCCCGGCTCGGCCTCCAGGGCGGCGGCGAACCGGTCCAGGCCGCGGAGCAGCTCCGGGTCGGTGACCCGTCCGGGCGGCGTGCGCACCCAGATCCGGGCCACGTTGAGGCCGCCCACGTGCTCCCGGTAGAAGCGCACGTCGCGGGAGAGCGGCAGCTCCGGATCGAGGTAGTCGAGCGAGTCCACCCCCACCTTCATGGGCGCGAGCCGCCCCGGCACGCCGGCGAGCGCCACCAGCCCGGCGGCCGCCAGGAGCAGGGCGCCCGCGACCAGCCCGCGCCGGTGGCGGAAGCTGAAGGCCGGGACGGCGGCCGCGAGCCGGTCGTAGAGCGCGGTGCGCACCGGCACGGTGCGGCCGGTCGGGGTCCGGAGCGCCCGCTGCAGGGCGGGGAAGAGCGTGAACGTCACCACCCACGAGAGCGCCAGCCCGAGCGCTGTCCAGAGCCCCATCTCGCGGATGGGCCGGATGGGCGAGACGGCCAGCGCGGCGAAGCCGAGCACCGCCGCGGCGGTGGAGGCCGACACCGGGAGGAGCTTGTTCGCGAGGGCGTACCGCTGGTGCGCCTCGACGCTCGTCCCCTCCGGCTGGTCGACGTAGCGGGAGTGGACGTACACCAGGCTCGCGAGCGCGGTGACCATCACCGTGAGGGGCACCAGCGCCGAGACCACCGTGAACGAGAAGCCCAGCAGGCCGCCGGCGCCGAGGGCCAGCGCCACCGCCGCGCCGAGCGCCAGCAAAACGGCGAGGAGCGAGCGCCAGGAGCGGTAGAGGAAGAGCGCGATCCCGACCACCAGCGCGCCGAAGACCGGGAACCAGCGCAGCGACGCCCGCCCCGATTCCCTCTCGATCCAGGCCTCGACCAGCGGCGCGCCGACCTGGCGCACCCGCTCCACCACGCCCGGCGGCACCGCGGCCGCCGCGGCCGAGATGGCGGCCAGCGTGCGGTCGCGGTCCCGCGACGAGGCCGGCCGGAAGGAGGTCACCACCGAGAGGAAGTCGCCCCCCACCAGCCCCTGGCTCCGGAAGAAGCGCGCGCCCTCCGCGAAGCGGCGGAAGCGCGCCGCCGCCGCGGGATCGGGCCGGAAGCCGGGACGCGCCCGCCGGTAGACGTCGAGCGCCGACCAGGCCGTGACGCCGGGGACGCGCCGCAGCGCCGCCTCCAGCGCGGAGACCGCCTGGAGCACCTCCGGCCGCCACGGGTCGCGGGCCTCGAGCACCAGCATCACGACCTGCGCCTCCGGGAAGATCCGCTGGAACGCCTGCGTGGCGGCGAAGTCGGAGATCGG
>JAJXVM010000350.1 GCA_021782135.1 Myxococcales bacterium
CCGGCGCCCACGTCGCGCGCGGGGCGCGACTCGATGGCCACCCGGTCGCCGGCGGAGAGGCCGTCGGCGACCGCCAGCCAGGAGCCGGCGCGGGGCCCGGCGAGGCGGAGCCGCCGCCGCTTGAACTCGATGCGCCCGCCGCCGTCCTGGCGGGCGGCGACCAGCGCGAAGACCTGGTCCTCGGCGCGAGTGAGCGCCTCCTCCGGCACGCCCAGGCGGCGCTCCGGGACGGTGGCGATGCGGGCGGTCACGTACATCTCGGGCTTGAGCGCCCGGTCGGGGTTCGGGACGGCGACGCGCACCCGCGCGGTGCGGAGCGCCGGGTCGAGCGCGTCGGCGATCCACTCCACCTTGCCGGGGAAGGCGCGCCCGGGGTAGGCGACCGCCTCCACCTCGACGGCCGCGCCGGCGCGCACCCGAGACAGGTCGGCCTCGGCCACGTCGGCGAGCACCAGCACCCGGTCGATCTCTCCGATGGTGAAGAGCTCCGGCGCGGTGCCGCCGGAGTACTGCCCCTGCACCTCCATCCCGGGGCTGACGCCGCGGGTGATGACCCGCCCCTCGAGGAAGCTGCGCAGGGTGAACTCCTGGCTCACCGCGTCGCCGTGCCCCACCTGCAGCAGCTTGGCCTTCTCGGCGGCGCGGTCGCGCTCGGCGAGCGCCTTGAGGTGCGCGTCCTCGGCCGCCTCGAGGTCGCGCTTGGGGCCGGCCTGGGCGGCGAAGATGCGCCGCTGCCGGGCCAGCTCCTGCGCGGCGGCGGCCAGGTCGGCCTCGGCCTTGAGCAGGTCGGCGACGGCGCTGCCGGCGTCGGGCGAGGCGAGGGTGAGCAGCGGCGACCCCTTGCGCACCCGGTCGCCCGGGTTGGCGATGACGCGCGTGACCCGGCCGGTGACGGGCGGGAAGACGTGGGTGACGCGCAGGTCGTCGAAGGCCACGCGCCCGGGGGCGGAGACCGGCTCGGTGAAGTCCTGCTCCTTCACGTCCACCACCCGGACCGCGCCGGCGCGGGCCGCCTCCGGGGTGACCCAGAGCACGTCCTCCTCCGGGCGCGCCTCCTCCTTGCCGTGGCGCCCGCAGGCGGCCGCCGCGAGCAGGGCGGCGACGATCGCGATCCGCTTCACCGCAGCTCCGTTCCCACCGCCTGCTCCAGCTGGAAGACGCTGGTCCAGAGCGTGGTGAGGTCGTTCAGGTACTCGACCTGGGTCGAGATGAAGGTGCGCTCCGCGTCGAGGTAGTCGAGCAGCGAGGCGGCGCCCTTCTGGTACTGGATCTGGACCAGGTCGCGGGCCCGGCGGGCGCGCTCGAGCAGCCGCCCCTCCATGCGGTCCACCAGCGCGCGGGCGCCGCGGTAGCCGGCGAGGCCCGACTCGACGTCGGCGCGCACCTGCGCGTCGAGCTTGCGGCCGGAGAGGTCCTGGGTGCGCACGTCGGCCTCCGCCTTCCGGATCTCGCCCTGCTGCTGGTAGAGGATCGGGAGGGGGACGGAGATGCCGAAGGTCACCGTGGGCGGGGTGATGGCGTCGGCCCCGGTGCCCTGCTGCAAGTAGGTGGCGGAGAGGGAGAGGTCCGGGAACCGGAGCCGCCGCTGCAAGGCCAGGTTCGCCTCCGCCTTCTCGCCCCCCTTGGCCGCGGCGAGCACGTCGGGGCGGTGGGCCTGGGCGGCGTCGAAGAGGGCGTCGGAGGTGGCGCCCTCCAGCCTGGGCAGGGCGGTGCCGCGGTCGAGGGTCGGCTCGACCGCCTCGAAGTCCGGGGTGGCGCCGCGGACCCCGAGCAGGAAGGCCAGGTTGGCGCGGGCCGCGCGGAGCGTGCCCACGGCCTGGTCCACCGCCTGGTCGCTCTCGAGCTTGGCGGTCTCGACGCGGGCGAGGTCGGCCTCGGAGATGGCGCCGGCCTGCTCGCGCACCTGCTGCAGCTCGAGCATGTGGGCCGAGGCGGCGGCGGTGTCGCGGGCGAAGGCGAGGGCCCGCTGGGCGAGCAGCACCTGGACGAAGCCGGACTTCACCTGGAAGCCCACGGTGCGCTCGGCGTCGGCGCGGGAGAGCTTCGCGATGTCCCGCCCGATGCGGGCCACCCGCAGCCGCAGCCCGCGCTTCCCGGAGAGCGAGTCCTCGATGGCGGCCTGGTCGGAGAGCCCCACGCTGAAGGCGAGCTGGCGGCAGCCGTCGGTCTGGCAGGTGAAGGACCTGCCGGCGCTGGCCGAGAGCGCCGGGTTCGGGATGGCGCCCGCCGCGGCCACGTCCCCCTCGGCCGAGAGCACCGCCGCGTCGGCGAGCAGGAGGTCGAGCCCCCGGCCGTGAAAGAGGTCCAGCGCGTCGGAGAGGTGCAGCACCGGCGGCAGGCGCACCGGGCCGTCGTCGGCCGCAGCGCGGGCGGCGCAGGGGAGGGAGAGCAGCCAGGCGAGGGCCGCCGGCAACAGATAGGTTCGCGCCATCCTGCGGGGCGATAGCAACGAAAGTGCCATTTCGCGATCTCAACGAACCAGCGCAAAATCGCGAGGAGCGCGAGGGGTTGCCTCTCCGCGACTAAAAGAAACTTTCAGGGCGTCTCTACCCGGTGGGGCCCCCGGGCGGCCGTGCGAGCTTCAGCGAATGGTGTAGTAGACCGCGTTCGGGTGGTGCAGCACGATGGCCGAGGTGCTCTGCTCCGGCACCATCTGGTCGGCCTCGGTGAGCGACACCCCGATGGCCGGCTCCGGGTCGAGCACGCGCCACAGCTGCCGCTGGTCGGCGAGCTCGGGCCAGGCGGGGTAGCCGGGCGAGTAGCGCTTGCCCTGGCCCTCCGGGAGGCCGAGCTCGCTCCGCACCCGCCGGTGCCACAGCTCGGCCAGCGCCTCGGCGGCCTCCACCGCGAGCCCGTGCAGGAAGAGGGAGCGCGTGTAGTCGCCGCGCTCCTGCAGCTCGTGGGCGACGCGCGAGGCGTCGTTCCCCACGGTGACCACCTGCAGGGCGCAGACGTCCGACCCCGGCTCCTCGCGGAAGTAGTCGGCGAGGCAGAGGAAGGGATCCTCGCCCTGGCGCGGGAACTGGAGCCGGGCCAGCTCGCGCCGCGGCGAGGCGGGATCGAGGATCACCAGGGCGTCGGCGTCGGCGTGGCACGGGTAGTAGCCGTAGACCACCCGCGGGGTGAGCCAGCCCTCCCGCTCGATCTCCGCCTTCAGCGCCTCGAGCCGGGGCCCGAACTCGGTCGCGATGGCGCGCCGGTACTCCTCGCCCTTGAGCTTCACGCCCCACTGCAGCTTGAAGAGCTCGTCGAGGTCGAGGTGCGGCCAGACCTCG
>JAJXVM010000351.1 GCA_021782135.1 Myxococcales bacterium
GCGCAGGGGCCCGCGCCGCGCGCGCCCCTCCCGCCGCCGCCGGCCGCCCCGGCCCTCGCCAGCGCCACCATCGGCGTGGCCGTGCCCATGAGCGGGAAGTACCAGGCCTGGGGACAGGCCATCGTGGACGGGCTGTCCCTCGCCCTCGCCGACTCCCCCTACCAGCTCGCGGTGCGCGACACGCGCGGGGAGGCGGAGGGCGCGGCGCAGGCGCTCGCCCAGCTCGCGCGCGAGGACAAGGTGATCGCCGCGGTGGGCGGGGTCACCAACGCCGAGGCCCTCGCGGCCGCCTCCGCCGCCCAGGCGGAGGGGCTCCCCTTCATCTCGCTCTCGAAGGTGGACGGGGTGACCGCCGCCGGCCCGTTCGTCTTCCGCGACATGCTCACCGCGCAGGCGCAGGCGCAGGCGCTGGCCGAGTTCGCGGTGGCCCGCCGCGGGCTGCGGCGCGTCGCCACGCTCTACCCCGAGAGCCCCTACGGCCAGGAGCTGGCGAGCGCCTTCGCCGGAGCGGCCGCGGCGCGGGGGGCCGAGGTGAGCCGCTCGGTGCCCTACGAGCCCGACCGCACCACCTTCTCCCCGCTGGTGAAGGAGCTGGTGGGCAAGGCCGACCTCGAGCGGCGCGCCGACTGGCGCAAGGCCGCGGCCGAGATCGCGAAGGAGCAGAAGGATCCCTTCCGGCGGAAGAAGGCGCTCGAGAAGCTCCGCAAGGAGCTGCCGCCCATCGTGGACTTCGACGCGGTCTTCGTCCCCGACTTCGCCAAGAACGTGGCCCTGCTGGCGCCGGCGCTGGCGGTCGAGGACGTGATGACCCTCACCTGCGACGAGCGCGCGCTGGAGCGCTTCCGCAAGGCGACCAACCAGCCCGGCGCCCGGGCGGTGCAGCTGCTCGGGGCCAACGGCTGGGACGATCCGGCGCTCGTCGACAAGGCCGGGCGCTACGTCGAGTGCGCCATCTTCGTGGACGGCTTCTTCGCCGGCTCCGAGCGCCCCGCCACGCGCCGCTTCGTCGAGGCCTTCCAGCGGGAGTACCAGCACCCGCCCACCATCCTCGAGGCGTCCGCCTACGACGCCGCCGGCCTGCTGCGCGCGACGCTCGAGGCCGGCGCGGTGGACCGCGAGGGCGTCCGCGGCCTGCTCTCGACGGCCCGGCCGTTCCCCGGCGCGACCGGGGACGTCTCCTTCGACGCGCGGCGCGAGCCGCGGAAGCAGCTCTTCTTCCTCACCGCCGACAAGAACGGGATCCGCGAGCTCACGCCCCAAGAGCTGGCTGCGCCCGGCGCGGGCTAGCCCTAACCTCTCCGGATGGACGCCGCCGTCGCGGTCCGCCGCGCCCGCTTCCCGTACCTGAACGCCGCGCTCTTCGCCGCCACCGCGGCCAGCACGCTCTGGTCCGGCGCGCAGCTCGGCGACCTGCCCGCCGCCGGCGGGCCGCTCGCGCGCGTGGTGCTGGGCGGTCTCCCCTTCGCCGCCGCCATCCTCGGGATCCTGGTGTGCCACGAGATGGGCCACTACCTGATGGGGAAGGCCTACGGGGTGGACGCGACGCTGCCGTTCTTCATCCCGGTGCCCTTCGGCTTCGGCACCTTCGGCGCGGTGATCCGCATCCGCTCGCCCATGCCGAGCCGGCGCGCGGTGATCGACATCGGCGCGGCCGGCCCCATCGCCGGGTTCGTGGTGGCGCTGCCGCTCCTCGCCTGGGGGCTCGCGCACTCCGACGTGCGCGCGGTGGGCGAGGCGGCCGGGGCGGTCTCCAACGTCGGCTCCCCCTGGGCGCTCGTCCGCGCGCTCTGGCGCCACGAGGCGCTGCACGGCGGGGGCGGGCTGCAGCTCATGGGCGACAGCCTGGTGAGCTGGGGGATGGCGCGGCTGGTGGTGGGGCGGATCCCGCCCGGCTTCGACGTCTTCCTCCACCCGGTGGCGCTCGCCGCCTGGCTCGGCCTCTTCGTCACCACCCTCAACCTCATCCCGCTCGGCCAGCTCGACGGCGGCCACGTCACCTACGCGCTGCTCGGGCGCGACGGGGCGCGGCGGCTCTCGCGGCTGGTGAGCCTGGGGCTGCTCGGGTTCGGCCTCTTCGCCTCCTGGAACTGGCTCCTCTGGTGGGCCATCACCCGCTACGGCGTGGGGCTGCGCCACCCGCCGGCGCTGGAGGAGGAGCCGCTCGGGCCGGGCCGCAAGGCGCTCGCGGCCGTGTCCCTGCTGCTCTTCCTCGCGACCTTCATCCCGGTGCCGGTCTCGGTCTGACCGCGGCCCGGGGCGCGAGGGCGGGGGAGGGGCGGCCCCGGGGCCGTGCCCCCGCTCCGGCCCGCTCCGCGTCCCGTGCTAGAACCTCGCCGTGTCCTCCCCGCTCGCCCCCGCCGCCCCGGATCCCGTCGACGCCATCCTCGGCCAGGGCGGCGCGCTGGCGCGGGCGCTCCCCGGCTACGAGGAGCGCGCCGACCAGCTCGCCATGGCGCACGCGGTCGCCGACGCCCTCGCCCGGCGCCGCTACCTCATCGCCGAGGCCGGCACCGGGACCGGCAAGACGCTCGCCTACCTCGTCCCGGCGGTGCTCTCCGGGCGCAAGGTGGTGGTCTCCACCGCCACCAAGACGCTGCAGGAGCAGATCTGGTTCAAGGATCTGCCGCTGCTCCAGCGCCACTGCGGCCTCGAGCTCTCCGCGGCCTACCTCAAGGGCCGGGCCAACTACCTCTGCCTCTCGCGCTTCGAGAAGTTCGCCCAGCACCCCACCTTCCCGTCGCGGGACGAGGCGGCGCACTGGCCGGTCATCGCCGCCTGGGGCCGCCGCACCGAGACCGGCGATCGGAGCGAGCTCGACCTCCCCGACCAGTACGGCGCCTGGCGCGAGCTCTCCGCCACCGGCGAGACCTGCCTCGGGCGCGAGTGCGAGCGCTACGACGAGTGCTTCGTCACCCGCGCCCGCGCCCTCGCCGGCGCCGCCGACGTGGTGCTCGTGAACCACCACCTCTTCTTCGCCGACCTCGCCATGCGCACCTCGCGCGCCGGGGTGGAGGTGCTGCCGGCCTACGACGCGGTGGTCTTCGACGAGGCCCACGCGCTCGAGGAGACCGCCACCGAGTACTTCGGCCTCCAGGTCTCGTCCTACCGGGTGGAGGAGCTGTGCCGCGACGCCGGCCGGGCGGTGGCCGACCGGCCCGACCTCGCCGCGATGATGAAGGAGCGGACCAGCGGGATCCTGCAAGCCGGCGAGCGCTTCTTCGCGGCGCTGGCCGAGCGGCTGCGGGGGGCGGGCGGGCGCGGGCAGCGCGCCTT
>JAJXVM010000352.1 GCA_021782135.1 Myxococcales bacterium
GAGCGAGAAGCCGCCGAGATCGAAGTTGGTCACGCCCAAATGCGCGATCAGCTCGCGCAAGTCGCGCGCCAGAATGCCCTTGGGGTAATTCGCCGGGTCATGCGGGCTCGCGCTCGCCCCGTGGGCCTCGGCGCGGCTGCCGCAGGGCGCCGAGGCCGACTTCGCCCTCGCGCTCGCGCTGGCCCTCCGCGGGCACCAGGGCGCGCGGGCGGGGCGGCTCAACCTGCGCCGGGGGGAGCTCGCCTTCACCCGCGACTTCGAGCACCTGCGCGGCCGGGTGCTCCGGCTCGGCGCGTACGCCGCCCTGGTGCTGGCGCTGGCCCTCGTGAGCGCCACCGTGAAGGTGGTCTCGCTCTCCCACCAGGAGTCGCTGCTCGACGCCGCGCTCTGCGACGCCACGCAGAAGGTGGTCGGGCGCTGCCTCGACAACTTCGAGACCGCCGAGGCGGTGCTCCGGGGGCGGGGGACCGCCGCCGCCGCCATCCCGCGGCTCTCGGCGGTGGAGGTGCTGGCCGAGCTCGAGCAGCGGGCCCCGGACGTGCCGATGAAGCTCGACCGGATCGAGATCACCCGCGACAAGCTGCACCTGCAGGGCGTCACCGACGCCGCCGAGAACGTCGACCGGATCGTCACCGCGCTGCGCGCCTCGCGCTGCTTCGGCGACGCCCGCTCCGGCGGCGCCCGCAAGCGCGGGGGCGACGGCAAGTTCGAGTTCAGCGTGGACTCGGACCTCACCTGCGAGGGCGCCGCCCAGGGGGGGAAGGGCTAGGCCATGGAGCTTCTCCGCAAGCTGCGCGCCGACCTCGAGAACACCTTGTCCCGGCTCGCGCCCCGCGAGCGGGCGCTGGTGGCGGCCGCCGCGGCCGCCGTGGCGCTGTTCTCGATCCTGATGGTGGCGACCTCGATCTCCCGCGGGGTGCGGGCGCGCGAGGCGCGCATCGACGACAAGACCCGGGTCCTCTCCCAGATCGGCCGGCTGGCGCAGGGCTACCGCGCCGTCCAGGCCGAGCGGCAGGCGATGGAGGCGCGCCTCAAGGGCCCGCCCATCCAGCTCATGAGCTACGTCTCCCAGACCGGCCAGCGGTTCGGGATCGAGGTGAACGACCTGCGCCCCGGGCAGAGCACCGGGGCCGGCGGGAACGACAAGGTCGTCGAGGACAGCGTGGAGGTGAACCTGACCCGCATCGACCCGCCGCGGCTCTCGCAGCTGCTGCGGGCGCTCGAGTCGGGGCCCGGCGTCGTCAAGGTGCGCCGGCTCCGCGTCTCGACGCGGAGCGACGATCCCAACCTGGTGGACGTCATGCTGCTCGTCGCCACCTACCAGCTCAAGGGCTAACGCATGGAACTGCCGATCCTCAAGCCCTGGCAGCGAAGGCTCGCGTACGGCCTGTTCGTCGCGCTGGCCTTCCTCTTCGCCCTGCAGCGCACCTTCCCCTCGGAGGCGGTGAAGGAGCGGCTGGTGCTGGCGGCGGCCGCGCAGGGCTGGCAGCTCTCGATGGACGACATCGGCCCCGGCGGCTTCCCCGGCGTGCGCGCCACCGGGGTGATCCTGGAGGCGCAGGACGGCGCCCGGATCCTGGTGGACGAGCTCGACGCCTCGCTGCGGCTCTGGCCGCTGCTGCTCGGGCGCCGCGGCGTGTCCTTCGACGCGAGGCTCTACGACGGCCGGGTGAAGGGGATCGCCGAGGTGGGACGCGGCACGAGCCGGCTGGCCCTCGAGGCCTCGGGGATCGACCTCGCCAGGGCCGCCGCCTTGAAGAAGGCCACGGGCCTCGACCTCGCGGGCACGCTCTCCGCCGACCTCGACTTCACCC
Source organism: Myxococcales bacterium (assembly GCA_021782135.1). GTDB lineage: Bacteria > Myxococcota > Myxococcia > Myxococcales > Anaeromyxobacteraceae > Anaeromyxobacter_B. The sequence goes on from JAJXVM010000352.1 coordinate 1,815, forward strand.
TCGACGACCGGGACGCGTCGAAGAGCAGCGGGCACGCCGACCTGGAGGTCCGGCGGGCGGCGCTGAACGGCGGCACGCTGCAGCTGCCGACCATGGGCGGCGGGCTCACGCTCCCCCGCCTGGCGCTCGGCGCCGTGACCGGGCACGCGGTGCTGAAGGACGGCAAGGCCACCCTGGAGCGGCTCGAGGTGCGGGGCGAGGACGTGGAGGCCAGCGCCGACAACCTGTACTGCGTCCTGCAGCCCAGGCTGGAGTACGCGCCGCTCTACGGCTCCGCCCGGGTGAAGCTCGCGGAGGCCTTCCTCGCCCGGCCGGGCGCGAGCGGGTTCAAAAGCGTGCTCGAGCTGGCGCTGGCGCAGGCCCGGCGCCGCGACGGCTCGTACGGGTTCCAGGTGTACGGGACGCTCGGCCACCCGCAGGCGCGGCCGGCCCCCCAGTAGGCGGCCGGGGCGCGCGTCACGCGGCCCGGCCGCGGGCCTAGACCTTGAACCTCCCCACGCGCTCCGCCAGGGCCCGCGAGCGCCCGTCGAGCCGCTCGGCCACCCCGGAGAGCTCGCCGACCGCCTGCTCGTGCAGCTCGGCGGTGCGGGTGAGGTGCCGCAGCGAGTCCCTCACGCGCCGGGTCGCCTGGTCGTGGTTCTCCACGGCCAGCGTGATGTCGGTGATCATCGCGTTGATCCGCTCGAGCGCCTCGAGCTGCTGGCGCCCCAGGCCGGTCTGCTCCTCGAGGGCCCGGCTGATCCGGTCGGCCATGTCGCCGACCCCGCGGCTCACGCTCCCGACCGCGTTGACGCTCCGGCCGACCAGCTGCACCGCCTCCGAGAGCGTCTTCGAGCCCTCGGCCACCGAGCCGACCAGCGCCGAGACGTCCCGGCTCGACTGGGCGTGGCTCTTCACCGCTTGCCCGATGCTCCGCGCCGCCTCGCTGCCGCGGGCGGTGGCGACCCGGATCTCCTGCAGCGCCTCGAGGGACTTGCGCGCCAGGCCGACGCCGTCGGCGGCGAGCCGGTCGCCGCGCTCGATGAGGGCGGCCGTGCCCACCACGTCGTCGCGCACCGCGCCGATGATGGCCCCGATCGACTTGGTCGAGCTGGCGATCTGCGAGGCGAGGTCGCGGATCTGATCGGCCACCACCGCGAAGGCCTTCCCGTGCTCGCCCGCCTGGGCGGCGATGATCGAGGCGTTCAGGGAGAGGAGGTTCGTCCGCCCGGCCACCTCGGCGATGAAGTCCACGATCTGGCCGATGTCGTCCGAGCGGCGGCCGAGCGCGGTGATCTTGCGCTGGGCGTCCCCGACCGCCTCGCGCAGCCGCTCGATGCCCTCGGCCGCCTCCTCCACCACCCCCCCGGAGCGCTCGGCCATCTCGGCCACGTGCACGGCGTTGCTCTGGCTCTCCTCCGCCGAGAGCTCCAGGCCGGAGAGCGAGGCGTTCACCCCGGCCAGGCTGGTGGCGGC
>JAJXVM010000058.1 GCA_021782135.1 Myxococcales bacterium
CCGCGAGCCGCCCGCCCCCGCCGCCCCGCCGCCCCGGCGCGCGCGTGCTCACGACGCCGGCGGTGGACGCGCTCGGCCTGCTCGCCTCGTTCCCCGCCCTCGGCCCCGCCGCCGAGGAGGAGGCGCTGGCGGACCTCCTCCCCTCCGGACCGGCCGAGGTGGTGAGGGCCCTGGCCCGCGGCGACCTCGCCGGCGAGGCCGCCCCGGCGCGGCTCGAGGGGATGCTCTCGCCGAGCCAGCTCAACCGGGTGCGCGAGCTCCTCGGCCCCGCGCGGCTCGAGCCCGCCAGCTCGGAGCGCGAGTTCCGGCGCGCGGTGGTGAAGGCCAAGGTGGCCCAGCTGGAGCGGCGGCTCGCGGAGGCCCAGGCGCAGGTGGCCCGGGAGGGGACGCCGGCGCCGGCCGAGCTCGCGGCCGAGGTGCTGAAGGTCGCCGCGCAGATCAAGGACATGAAGAAGCGCCTGTCCGCCCTGGAGCGAGGATGAAAGGCGCCTTCCGGAGCATTCTTGGGAAGTTGGGCGGGCTTACCCGCCGCGACCCCGTTACGACAGCAGTTCGCGAGAAGGCGGAGGACCTTAGCCAAATGACGACGTCGAAGCCCCACGCCGCCAAGAAGAGCGCCCGCAAGGCACCCGAGAAGCACGCCCCCAGCAAGGCGAAGGCGAAGCAGGAGAAGGTGGTCGCCCGCCCGCCCGCCATCCGCGCACGCGGCGAAGGGCAGCCCGGCAAGGCCGCGCACAAGGGGCACGCCGGGAAGGTGGCCGAGAAGGCGCACGCGACCAAGCCGAAGGCGCACGAGGTCAAGGTGCAGGAGCCGAAGGCGCACGCGAAGGCGGAGCCGAAGCCGGCCGAGAAGAAGCACGCCGCCGCGCCGAAGGCGGTTGCCCACGCGGAGAAGAGGTCCGACAAGGGCACCCGGCTGGACGGCGAGGAGAAGCGCCAGCTGGCGGCCGTCCCGGCGCCGGATCCCAAGCTGCGCCGCCCCGCGCCGGTCGAGGACGAGGCCGAGGCCGAGGACGGCGAGGAGGAGGTCGAGGCCGCCGCCGCGGACGACGCGGAGGAAGAGGACGAGGTGGACGCCGAGGGCGGCGAGCTCTCCGAGCGCGCGGCGGTCAAGGCGCTCATGGATCGCGGCCGCGAGAAGGGCTTCATCACCTACGACGAGGTGAACGACGCGCTGCCCGACATGGTGAGCTCCGAGCAGATCGACGACGTCATGTCGATGTTCGGGGAGCACGACATCGAGGTGGTGGACGACGCCAAGAAGATGAAGCTCCCGGACAAGCCGCCGGAGCCGGAGGCGAAGGCCGAGGACGAGGAGGAGGAGAAGAAGGAGGAGGAGGATCCCGGCTACGGGAAGTCCAACGACCCGGTGCGCATGTACCTGCGCAAGATGGGGTCGGTGTCGCTCCTCACCCGCGAGGGCGAGGTGGAGATCGCCAAGCGCATCGAGGAGGGCGAGAAGGAGATCCTCGCCTCCGTGCTCGGCAGCTCCATCGCCATCCGCGAGATCCTCGACCTCGGCGAGCGGCTCCGGAAGGGCAAGATCCGCGTCCGCGAGATCATCAAGGACGCCGGGGACGAGAGCGCCGCCGAGCAGGAGGAGGAGGCCGAGCTCGAGGAGGAGGCCGCCGCCGCCGACGGCGACGGCGCCGAGGGCGAGCCGGGGGCCGAGGCCGCGCCGCGCATCCCGCGCGAGGAGGAGCGCAAGGTCGAGCACGTGCTGAAGCACATCGACCGCATCCAGAAGCTCGGCAAGGACATCGAGAAGATCAAGCAGGCGCTCGAGGGGCCGAAGAAGCTCTCCGATCCGAAGCGCAAGGAGCTGCGCGGCGACATCAAGGCCATCGAGGCCCAGATGATCGAGCACCTCGAGGCCATCCAGCTCTCGAAGAAGCAGATCGACCGGATCGTCCTCAAGCTCAAGGGGCTCATCAAGCGCGTCGAGGAGAGCGAGCGCGAGCTGCTCGACGGCGAGCGGCGCGCCGGCGTGCCCCTCAAGGACCTCAAGAAGGGGCTGCGCGAGGCCCGCAACGACGACGCCGCCCGGCGCAAGCTGGCGAAGAAGCTCTCCGTCAAGCCCGAGGAGATGGAGGACATCGACCGCACCGTCCGCACCGCGCTGCGCAAGATCCTGCGGGTGCAGGAGGAGGCGCAGGTGCCGGTGGAGGAGCTGCGCCGGACCTACCAGGCCATCAGCGACGGCGAGCACAAGGCGGAGCGCGCCAAGACCGAGCTGGTGGAGGCCAACCTGCGCCTGGTGGTCTCGATCGCGAAGAAGTACACCAACCGCGGCCTGCAGTTCCTCGACCTCATCCAGGAGGGGAACATCGGGCTCATGAAGGCGGTGGACAAGTTCGAGTACAAGCGCGGCTACAAGTTCTCGACCTACGCCACCTGGTGGATCCGGCAGGCCATCACCCGCGCCATCGCCGACCAGGCCCGCACCATCCGCATCCCGGTGCACATGATCGAGACCATCAACAAGCTCATCCGCACCAGCCGCTACCTGGTGCAGGAGCTCGGCCGCGAGCCCACGCCGGAGGAGATCGCGGAGAAGATGGAGCTGCCGCTCGACAAGGTCCGCAAGGTCCTCAAGATCGCCAAGGAGCCCATCTCGCTCGAGACCCCCATCGGTGAGGAGGAGGACAGCCACCTCGGCGACTTCATCGAGGACAAGGCGATCGTCTCGCCCTCGGACGCGGTCATCAACATGAACCTGGCCGAGCAGACGCGGAAGGTGCTCGCCACGCTGACGCCGCGCGAGGAGAAGGTGCTGCGCATGCGCTTCGGCATCGGCGAGAAGTCCGACCACACCCTCGAGGAGGTGGGCCAGGACTTCGAGGTGACCCGCGAGCGCATCCGCCAGATCGAGGCCAAGGCGCTGCGGAAGCTGCGTCACCCGAGCCGCTCGAAGCGGCTCAAGAGCTTCGTGGAGAACTAGGGTGGCCTGCCGGCGTATGATGGAGCTCCCGTTCGGCGAGGGCCCATAGCTCAACGGCAGAGCCGTCGGCTCATAACCGATCCGATCCAGGTTCGAATCCTGGTGGGCCTATTTCGAGTCGTCACGCGGGGTAACCTGAGGAGGAAGTCGCTTTGTCGTTGCGTGAGAAGCTGAAGGCACTGGAAGAGCTGCAGCAGATCGACCTCGAGATGAACGCCGTCCGCGCCGACGCGGGCGGGCTGCCGGCGCGGCGCGCCGAGCTCGAGGCCCGGGTGTCGGAGGCGCAGAAGGCCTACGAGGCGGAGAAGGCGCGCCTCGAGGACAACGAGCGCGAGCGCCGGCAGGTGGAGTCGCTGCTCGCCATGGAGCGCGACAAGGTGAAGAAGTGGGAGGGCCGGCTCGGCGAGATCAAGACGCCGCGCGAGTACGCGGCGCTCTCGCGCGAGATCGACATCGCCAAGAAGACCAACGAGACCCAGGGCGAGCTGCTCAAGACCCTGGCGGCCGCCGCCGGGACCATCCGGACCGCCCTCGACCAGAAGGCCGAGGAGCTCTCCGAGCGCGAGATGGCGACCCAGTCGGACCGGGAGGCGCTCGAGAAGCAGGAGGCCGACCTCGCGAAGAAGCTGGCCGACCTCGAGGCGCGCCGCGGCGACGCCGCCACCCGCGTGGACGCGACGCTGCTCTCCCGCTACGAGAACATCCGCCGCCGCCGCGCCGGCATCGCGGTCTCGCCGGTGGTGGGCTCCACCTGCACCGGTTGCAACCGCAACATCCCGCCGCAGCTCTCCATCGTGCTGCAGCGGGTCGACTCGGTCGAGACCTGCCCGAGCTGCAACCGCATCATCTACTCGGCCGCCGCGGTGAACCCGCCCGCGCCGTCTCCCGCCTAGCCGTGGCGAAGCCGGTCCTCGCCGAGCTGCTCCGGTTCATCGCCGCCAACGAGGAGCTGCCCCGCGCCCTGGCCCGCTACAAGGGCTGGGACCGCGACACCCTCGGCAAGCTCATCAACGCCGCCGCCGACCGGCTCGAGGAGGCGGAGGCCGCCCAGGCCACCGGCGGGACGGGCAAGCCGGGCGCCATGAAGGTGCGCCGGGCCAGCGAGGTGGAGAAGGCCGCCCGCGCCTCCGCCGAGGAGCTCGAGGCGGCCATGAACGAGTCGAAGGTGGAGCGGGACCGGCGCAAGAAGGCCCGCGCCGCCGCCGCCGAGGCGGAGCGCGAGCGCGCCGCCGCCGAGGTGGTCGCCCCGCCCCCGTGCACACGGCTCTTCAGCGACGGGGCCGCCCGCGGCAACCCCGGCCCGGCCGGCGCGGGCGCGGTGATCGTGAACCCCGCCGGCCACATCGTCGCCAAGATGGGCAAGTTCCTCGGCGAGAGCACCAACAACGTCGCCGAGTACATGGGGCTCATCCTCGGGCTCAAGCGCGCCCGCGCCATGGGCATCAAGGAGCTGGAGGTCCTCGCCGACTCCGAGCTCCTGGTCCGGCAGCTCGAGGGGAAGTACGCCGTCAAGGCCGAGCACCTCGCGCCGCTGCACGCCGAGGCCAAGGCCCTGCTGGCCGCCTTCCCGCACGTGACCCTCCGCCACATCCCGCGCGAGGAGAACGCGGCCGCGGACGAGATGTCCAACCGCGCCATCGACGAGCGGCTCTGACGGGCGCGCGATCCCGGGCCGCGAAGGGCGGGCCCGTCGCTTTCGCTCGGTGCTGGCGCGCCGTGTCTTTGGCGCGAGCGGCTGGCGCGCCGTCCGCGCCCGTGCTATCTCCCCCTCGCTGGAGCCGTCCGGGCGAACGCGTCGGCTGGCAGTGCCGCAGCCGCCGAGGAAAGTCCGGGCACCGCAGGGCAGGGTGCCGGCCAACGGCCGGTCGGGGTGACCCGCAGGACAGTGCAACAGAGAACAGACCGCCGAACGGCCCTCCCGAGGGCGCGTGGCAAGGGTGAAACGGTGCGGCAAGAGCGCACCGCGCTCCGGGTGACCGGAGCGGCATGGCAAACCCCACCCGGTGCAAGAGCAAATAGGGAGGCGTCACCGGGGCCGCGAGGCCCCGAGTGGAAAGGGCGGCCCGCCCGAAGCCTCCGGGTACGGCTCGCTAGAGGCGCGCGGCAACGCGCGTCCGAGAGGAATGTTCGCCGCCGCGTCCGAGAGGGCGCGGGACAGGACCCGGCTTACAGGACGGCTCCGGCATTTCGCCCCTGTTACGAGGTCAGGCCGGGGGCTGCCCAGCGTGCGACGCCCCGATCCGCCCAGTCGGTGGTCCCTCGGCGGGCGTACCTCAACCCTGCGGAAGCTCGGGTTGGGCCGGCTCGGCCTTCGGTGCCAGGAGCGGCGCCGCCGCAAGCGCGGTCCCGGCGAGCAGGGCCGCCAGGCCCACGTACCAGCCTGCCTGCAGGTCCAGCGATACGCCTTGGAGCATCGTAGCCGCCATGTGCCGGCCCATCTCCGCGCCTGGCCCATCGCCGCCCTGTTCGCCAAGCCCCTGCGCCACCAGCCGGGCCAGCTCGCCCCGGAGCATCACGTAGTGCGAGACGAGGACGACCACGCCGAGCGTGCCAAGGGCCGAGGACGCCGTGCGAGCCTTGGTGCGGCCGGGCTCGCTCGCCGCGCGGCCGGCGGCGACGGAGCAGACGGCTGCGCCCGCGGCCAGGACCGGGAACAGGAGAAGCCACGCAGCCGAACCGCGCTGCTCCGGTTCGGAAGCGTTTGGCAACGCACGCTCCGCGGCGTTGTCGGCGTGGAAGCCCCGCGTCGCCACCTCGTAGCCGCTCGCGGTGGCCAGGGGGCGCCCCTGGCACGAGACCGAGTAGAACGGCAAGAAGAACGCCAGCACCGCAACGAGCTGGAGCGGCGAAGCGAACGGCGCGAAACCACGAGCCATGTCGGGACCCCCTGTTTGCGGCAGCGCGAAGGGCATTTTACGGTAGGGATGGCGACCCGCGTCCACGAGAGACTGAAAAGTTCAGCCCTCGCTGGGCGCGGCGCCCCCCACCCGCCCGGCGCGGACCACCAGCGGCCAGCGCACCTGGCGCCTCGCGCCGGCGCTCCCCCAGGCCTTCCGCAGCTCGGGAATGACCTCGCCCACGGGGTCCTGCAGCGTGGCGCGCCGGTAGGCGCCCACCGCGGACCAGGTGCCGAGGTAGCCGAGGAACTGCTCGAGCGGCCACTCCTCCGCGATCTCGAAGCGGGGCACCTCCAGCTCGTCGGCGGGGAACGGGAGCGTCTGGTAGCCGGACTCGACGTGCCTGCGCTCCGGCGGCCACCAGGGGCCGAGCAGATCCCCGTAGAGCAGGTCCACCACCTCGTCCACCTCGGGGCAGATCCGGCACAGGCCGTAGGTGCAGGCGACGAAGACGGCGCCCGGGCGCGCGATGCGCTGCAGCTCGACCCGGAACGGCTCGGGGTCGAACCAGTGGAAGGACTGCGCCGCCAGGGCGAGGTCCACCGTGCCGCCGGGGATGCTGGTCCGCTCGGCGGGCGCGACCACGTAGCGGACCCGCGGGTGCTGCTCGGCCCGCGCGATCTGCTCGGAGCTGGGATCGACCCCGACCACCTCCGCGAAGTACGTGGCGAGCGACACGGCCGCCTGTCCGTTGCCGCAGCCGAGATCGGCGGCGAGGTCGGTCCCGGGCGCGACGGCCGCCATCCAGGAGAACAGGGCGACGGGGTATCCCGGCCGGAAGGCGCGGTAGGCCTCGGCGACGCCGGAGAAGTGGTCCTTGAAGCCGGCCATCCGGGAACCTCCTGGGAGCGAGGGGCGGATTTCACCACGCCGCCGCCGGAGATGCATCTCCTCCCGGCCCACGCCCCGCGCGGTCTCACGCCGTGAGCGCCCGGTGCCCGTGGGCCAGCGCCGCCGCGGCCGCCGGGCAGGGGCCGGTCCACGTCGTCGCGGCGCCCGGGGGACGAGGACCGGGACGAAGCGTGTACCGCCCCTGGGCGAGTTCCCCCGCCGATCGGGGCGATTGCCCCAATCCCACATCGATGCCTTTCTCGCCGGAACGGTCGGCTGATCGAATGGGTCAAGAAAAATCAAGTCCTTGGAAAAAGGGAGGAACCCTGCCCTGCCTTCGATGGCCCGGGCGACCGGAGCGCGCGCGGTTCGCTTCCTGCACGGCAGGCGAGCGTGCAACGGTTCGCCTGGTGGGGAGCGATCGTCGCGAGCTGCCTCGTCGTGCGCCCGGCGCGGGCGCAGCACATGGGAGACCCCACGCCAGGCAGCCAGGCGCCGCTCGTCGTGCTCGTGAACCCGATGAACGGCGCGGTGGTCGGCCAGCAGGTGCGGGTCCAGGCCCGGGTGCAACACCCGGCCGGGCTGGGCGCCGTCGCCTCGGTGAATCTCTCGGTCTCCGGACCGGCCAGCTTCCAGACCGCGCTCACGCTCAACCCGGCCTACGCCCTCGCGCCCGACACCGGCATCTACGAGGCGATCGTTCCTTTCTCCTCGGGCAGCTCCGCGCTGCTGGCCACCGCCACCGACACGGCAGGCCTCTCGACCTCGTCCGCGATCGTCGCGGTGGCCGCGAACGCCTCGCTGGGCGACGGCAACCTGCTGGTGCGGGACGACTCGAGCCAGCTCTGCACCTCCTGCCACGCGCTCTGGAGCCACGGCAGCGAGAAGGCCGGGCGCACCTACGGCGCCTGGAGCACCACCTGCAGCGACTGTCACGTGCCGCATCGGACCCGGAACGTCTATCTCATCCGGGAGACGATCACGCCCCCCTGGGTGGTCGACTCCGCTCCGCCGCAGCCGGCGGCGGTGCGGCTCGCCAACCGCTCCGGCTACGCGCCCGCCGGCGGCGCCGCGAACTTCGCCCAGGCGAGCTTCGCCAACGGCGACGGCACCGGGCCCTGCCAGGTGTGCCACACCCGCACCAGCCGCTGGCGGAGCGGCGGCGACCCCGACCCGATCCACCTCGGCAACTGCGCCTTCTGCCACCGCCACTCCGAGGGCTTCGTCGCGCGCTGCGGCGGCTGTCACCCCGCGCCGCCGACGACCGGCGCGCACCTGGCGCACCACGGTGCCTCGGCGCCGTCGCCGCCCTTCCCGAGCGACCCGCGCCCGCTCGGCTGCGGCAGCTGCCACCCGACCGACCCCGCCCTGCACGGCGACGGCGTGCAGCAGATCGTGCTGAACCAGCAACTGGTGCTCCCCGGCGGCACGCGCACCGCGGGCGCGCAGCTCTCCGGCTCCGCCACCGGCACGAGCTGTCTCGTCGCCTGCCACTTTCCGCTCGGCGCGCCGGTGCCCGCGCAGCCGGTGACCTGGAGCACGGTCGGCCCGCTCCCCTGCACCTCGTGCCACACGACCATCGACCCCGGCGGCGCGGCGCCCACGCCGCGCGCCGGTCCCTCGATCCACGATCCGATCTTCTCGGAGGCGCGCCCCGACAGCGGCGAGCCGACCACCTGCTACACCTGCCACGACCCGGCGCTCCACGACGCGCGCCACCTCACCGGCGACCCGGCGCTGACGGCGAGCGCGTCCGTGGACGGCGCCTGCCTGACCTGCCACAGCCCGCCCCCCGGCCCCGCCGCCGGGCCGCAGGGCCAGGTGCTCCACCACGGCGCCGACCCGGCGACCTCGCGGACGCCCCCGGTGCTGCCGGGCTGGAGCACCGCCATCGTGGACTCCACCTCCGGCGACTTCCACGGCGGGCGCCGCGGGACCTGCTTCGACCCGAACGCCGGCCCCGTGCCCTGTGCCCCCGGAGTCACGCCGACCGGCTACGGCGGCACGCTCCTGCCCCCCTACTCCCGCGGCTACCCGCCCATCGACTGCTTCGTCTGTCACGCGGGGCACGCGAGCAAGAACGCCCTCCTCTTCGCCCCGGTGGTCAACGGCGTCGCCGTGCCGCCCGGCTCCATCGACCGCACCGGCGTCGGCGCCGAGAACCTCTGCAACGCCTGCCACGGGGGCGACCACCACGAGCGCTGCAAGGCCTGCCACACCTCGTCCATCATCTGCCCCAACGGACAGTGCTACATGGATCCCACCGCGCCGCCCGTCGACCCGGCGCCACCCGGCTCCGCCTGCTTCTGGTGCCACGGCCACGAGGGGATCCTGCAGTGGACCGAGCCGTACAGCGGACAGAACATGGTCACCGGCAACTGCACCCACTGCCACGGCTTCTCGATGCCCGCCACCCGCTACGCGCCCCCGGTGCTCACCGGCGCGGCGCCGGGCGTGACGGGCGTCACCGCCACCGGCGCCACCGTCTCCTGGCAGACCGACGAGGGCGCCTCCGGGTACGTCGAGTACGGCGTGGGCATGCCGGGCTGGGTCGCCGGGAGCGGCGACACCAGCGGGGGCTCGCACGTGGTGACGCTCTCCGGCCTGAGCCCGGGGACGACCTACGTCTGGCGGCTGCGGAGCGCCGACGCGTTCCGGAACGTCCTCACGACGTCGGTCTCCAGCTTCACCACCACCGCCGCCGGCGTCGTCCCGTTCCCGGACCTCGTCTCGCTGAACGGCTGGGCCGGGACGACCGCACCGGCGACGAGCGCGCAGGTGAACCTGCAGTGGCACCCGGTGGCGGCGCCGAGCGGGAACCCGGTGGAGTACCGCGTCCAGCTCGCCTCGGACCCGGGGTTCACCTTCCTCGTGAACGGCTCCCCGCCGGACTCGGGCTGGATCCCCGGCACGCCGGGCACGGTCGGCGGCGCGCCGGTGCTGGGCTTCGTGGTGACCCTCACGAACCTGCCCTATGACCAGAGCTGCAGCGGGATCCCTCCCAACCAGTACTACTGGCGGGTGCAGGCCCGGGACGCGGTCACCGGCGCCGCGTCGGCGTGGTCGGTCACCGATCCGTTCCAGGCCATGGCCTGGGACCCCTACGGCTGCTGAGGCGGGGGCTCAGCGCGCCCCGGCGCTGCGCCGCTCGCCCACCTCTTCGTTGGCGGGCGCGGGCTGGGCCGGGAGCCGCTCGATGCGGCGCGCCAGGCGGCCGAGGCCGCGGAACATCCGCAGCGCGTCGAGGCCGAACACCACCTTCGAGTCTCCCTGGTCGACCCAGTCGATGGGGACCTCGAGGCAGCGCGCGCCGTCCTTCTGCAGCACCGCCAGCAGCTCCACGTCGAGCAGCCAGCGCTCCTCGCGCAGGTCGCCGAGCCGGGGCCGGAGGAGCGGTGCGCGCGCGAACTTGACGCCGCACTGGGTGTCGTAGAACCCGAGCCCGAGCGCCTGCTCGGCGAGCGTGGCGAACACCCGGCCCTGCAGGTGCCGGAAGAGGCTCCGCTCGATGTGCCGGCCGGCCATGAGGACGCGCGCGCCGGCGAGCACGTCGTGCTCCGCCGAGTCGAGCATCGACGCCATGCGCCAGAGCTCGGGGGCGCCCACGGCGCCGTCGGCGTCCACGAACCCGAGCCACGCCGCGTGGGGGTCGGCCTCGCGCCAGCCGAACCGGATGGCCGCCCCCTTGCCCTGGTTCGCCGACGCGGCGACGTAGCGCAGGCGGTGGCGCCCGCTCGCGGCCAGCCGGCGCGCGCGCGCCTCGGCCGCCTCGCGCTGCAGCGCGCCGTGCTCCGGCGTGCTCCCGTCGTCCACCACCAGGATCTCGGTGGGGGGGCGGCCGGGCAGGAGCGCGAGATCGACCAGCCGCTCCAGGAACCGGGGCAGACGGCGTCCCTCGTTGTAGGCCGGGACGACGAGGCTGAGATAGGGAGGGATCAAGTGCTCGCTTTCTACGCGGTTGGGGGGTGGGGGTCAACTCCGACCTCCTCCTACACTCGGCCTGGGCTACCATGCGCCGCGTGTGGACCTTGGCCGAGAGGGGGGCGGCGCTGCGGGGCGTGGCCTGGGCGGCCTACCTCGGCTCGGTGGTGCTCTTCGTGCTGTTCCAGGAGATCGGGCTGCGCCTTCGTCGGGAGGAGCAGCGGGCCTGGTGGGCCGGCACGGGCCGGGACGTGCTCAACGCGGCCGGGTTCGCCGCGCTGACGCTCTCGCTCCACCTCTACGGCTTCCCCTGGCCGGCGGCGCTGCTCGCGAGCGGCACTCTCACGCTGGTCCTCTTCGGCGCGTACGTCTTCATGGCCACCCAGACCGCCAGCGTCCGCCCGCGCGCCTGGACGCTGCTCGCCGGCCTGGCGGTCGCCGTGCCGGTACTCTGCTGGCCGGGCGAGGTGGCGGGGGCGCTCGGGGAGCTCGCCGGATCGCTGTTCGGAAAATGAAAAGGGCCGCCGGTCTCCCGGCGGCCCCTCGCTACGTTCGGCTCCTCGCGGACGCGCGGAGCCCGACGGCTACATGCCCATGCCGCCCATGCCGCCCATCCCGCCCATGCCGGCGCCGGGGCCCATGGGGGCCTCCTCCTTCGGCTTCTCGGCGATCATGGCCATGGTGGTGAGCATCAGGGAGGCGACCGACGCGGCGTTCTGCAGCGCGGTGCGGGAGACCTTGGTCGGGTCGATGACGCCGGCCTTCACCAGGTCCTCGAAGTCGCCCGAGGCGGCGTTGAAGCCGAAGTTCTGCTCCTTCGACTCCTTCACCTTGTTGACGACGATCGAGCCCTCGACGCCGCCGTTCTCCGAGATCTGGCGGAGCGGCTCCTCGAGCGCGCGGCGGACCATGTCGAGGCCGAACTTCTCGGCGTCCTCGACCTGGACCTTGTCGAGCGCCTTGAGGCAGCGCAGGTAGGCGACGCCGCCGCCGGGGACGATGCCCTCCTCGACGGCCGCGCGGGTCGCGTGCAGGGCGTCCTCGACGCGGGCCTTCTTCTCCTTCATCTCGGTCTCGGTCGCGGCGCCCACGTTGATGACGGCCACGCCGCCCACCAGCTTGGCAAGGCGCTCCTGGAGCTTCTCCTTGTCGTAGTCGCTGGTGGTCTCCTCGATCTGGGCCCGGATGACCTTCACGCGGGCCTCGATGTCGGCCTTCTTGCCGGCGCCGTCCACGATGGTGGTGTTGTCCTTGTCCACCGTGATGCGCTTGGCGCGGCCGAGATCCTTGAGGGTGACCTGCTCGAGCTTGATGCCGAGCTCCTCGGCGATCATGCGGCCGCCGGTGAGGGTGGCGATGTCCTCGAGCATGGCCTTGCGGCGGTCGCCGAAGCCGGGGGCCTTCACCGCGCAGACGTGCAGCGTGCCGCGCAGCTTGTTGACCACCAGCGTCGCCAGCGCCTCACCCTCGACCTCCTCGGCCACGATGAGGAGCGGCTTGCCGGCCCGGGCCACCTGCTCGAGCACCGGCAGGAGGTCCTTCATGTTCGAGATCTTCTTCTCGTTGATGAGGATGTAGGCGTCCTCGAGGACCGCCTCCATGCGCTCCGGGTCGGTGACCATGTACGGCGAGAGGTAGCCGCGGTCGAACTGCATGCCCTCGACCACGTCGAGGGTGGTCTCGAGCCCCTTGGCCTCCTCGACCGTGATCACGCCCTCCTTGCCGACCTTCTCCATCGCCTCGGCGATGATGTTGCCGATGGTGGCGTCGCCGTTGGCGGAGATGATGCCGACCTGGGCGATCTCCTTGTGGTCCTTGGTGGGCTTGGAGAGGGTCTTGAGCTGGGCGACGACGGCCTCGACGGCCTTGTCGATGCCCCGCTTGATCTCCATGGGGTTGTGGCCGGCGGCCACGAGCTTCGAGCCCTCGCGGTAGATGGCCTGGGCGAGCACGGTGGCGGTGGTGGTGCCGTCGCCGGCGACGTCGGAGGTCTTGCTGGCGACCTCCTTCACCATCTGGGCGCCCATGTTCTCGAACTTGTTCTCGAGCTCGATCTCCTTGGCGACGGTGACGCCGTCCTTGGTGATCGTGGGGGAGCCGAAGCTCTTCTCGATGACGACGTTGCGGCCCTTGGGCCCGAGGGTGACCTTCACCGCGTCGGCCAGGGTGTTCACGCCCTTGAGGATCGCCTCGCGAGCGCGCTGATCGAAGATGATTTCCTTGGAAGCCATTTCTTCTCCGTGTTTCGGGGGAAAAGGGGAGGGTTACTTCTCGATGACGCCGAGGATGTCCTCCTCGCGCATCATCAGGTGCTCCTCGCCGTCGATCTTGATCTCGGTGCCGGCGTACTTCGAGAAGAGGACGCGGTCGCCGGCCTTGACGTCGAGCGGGCGGACCTTGCCGTCCTCGAGCACCTTGCCGTTGCCGACGGCGATCACCTTGCCCTCGATCGGCTTCTCCTTGGCCGAGTCGGGGATGATGATCCCGCCCTTGGTCTTCTCCTCCTCCTCGACCCGCTTCACGATGACGCGGTCCTGCAGCGGCCGGATCTTCATACGCTTGCCTCCTTGCTGGGATGCGCGCCCGAGTGGGCGGCGCGGGGTTCAGAATGCGTGCGTCCTTGGCAGTCGGAGTCTAGGACTGCCAAGGACGCGCGGTATCGTAACCACCGACTCCGGCCTGTCAAGCGAGCGGGGCGATTTTCCACCGTGCGGAAAATACGAGGCTTCTCGGCTCTTTCTGGCACTCGGTTGGCGCGAGTGCTCGGTTGGGGCTGGGCGGGCCGACGGGGCGGGCCGGGCAGCCGGTTGCTCCGCGCGCCCCCCGCCCGTACGCTGATGGGGTGAGGGCCAGGTCCTCCGGGCCGGCTCGTCTCCCCCTCCTCGACGGGCGAGGCGCGGGAGCGGGCGGACCTCGAGGCGGAGGGCCGGTCCACGGAGGAGCGCGTGAGCGGCTCGATCGTGGTCGGGAAGAGCGCCGAGGAGTACTTCCGCGAGCTGGTGGCCGAGGCCCTCGCCAGCCGGCGGCTCAAGGTCCAGGAGGAGACCGAGTTCTACCTGGTGAACCTCCTCGCCCGGTTCCTCGAGCGCGAGCAGCTCTTCGTCGAGACGCCGGAGGGCGGCGCCGAGGCCGTACCGCTGGCGGTCATCCTCATGCGCGCGCTCGCCGCGGACCGCCCCCGCCGCTACCAGGGGCTGAAGCGGCTCGGCGATACCTCGCTCTTCGTCTCCGGCTTCTTCGGCGACTCGCTCTCCCGCGCCGCCGTGGACGTCGGCTACTACATCGCCATTGGAGGCCAGGCCTACGGCGCGCTCGGCGGGGGGACGGCGGCTCCGGCCGGGATGTCGGCCCTCTACGCCGAGCTGTCGGAGCGCTTCGAGCAGTTCGTGGACCTGTACGCCGAGATCGCCGAGCTGGCGGACCTCTCCTCCAACCGCGGCCTGGTCCGGCTCTACGAGCGCTTCCTCCTGACCGGCTCGCGACGGGTGGCCCGGCGGCTGGAGGAGCGCGGCGTCGCGCTCTTCGCCGGCCCGGCCCGCCCGCGCGGCGGGGACGTGCACTGAGAGAGCGCGCCGGGCCGCGCTACTCCGGGGCCGCGGCCGGGGCCCTCGGCTCCGGCTTGCAGACGCCGTCCCGGTGGTCGGTGCAGGCGAAGAGCGGGGGGCAGGGGCTCTCGTCGCCGCAGCCGCGGTAGCAGCGGTGCTGGGCGCAGATGCGGGCCTCGCTGCACTGGTCGTCCTTCTCGCAGGGGTCGCCGTCGGCCCCGCGGCTGCCCTCGGTCTTCTCGCCGAGGACCTCCTTCAGCAGCAGCTCCTGGTCCTGGTGCAGCGCCGACATGGCCGGGATGTCGGCCTCGCTGGGCGGCGCGAGGCGCCGGGTGACGCTGCTCCAGATCTTCCGGTTGATGATCACCGTCGCCTTGCCGTCGGGGTTGATCCGCATCTGGATCGACTGCTGGCCGAGGCAGGAGCGCTCGGCGCCGCAGGGCACCTGCAGCTCCACCTCCTGCGTGCCGAGGATGCCGCGCGCCCGGTCGGAGAGCTGGATGGGGTAGCCGCGCGCCTCGAGCGCGTCCACCGCGCGAGCCCAGGTGGCCTCGAACCGGTCCTTCGGGAAGCTCGCCTCGGCGGGGTGGTAGGCGAGCCGCTTCGGCCCGCAGCCGGGGAGGACGAGGAGGGCGGCGGCGAGGCCGGCGAGCGCGGCGACGAACGGACGGACGGTACGCATGGCCGCTCATCATGGCACAGCCGCGGACCCGGAAAAGGAAAGGGCGCCCCGAGGGCGCCCCTTGTCCCGTGAACGCCGGACCGCGGTTACTTCAGGGTGCGGGTCTGGCCGGCGCCGATGTTGACCTTCTCCTGGTCGAACTTGCCGGAGAGGGCGTCCCGCACCGAGCGGTCGAAGCGGACCTTGCCGGTGGCGATCTCGCGCAGCGAGAGCACCGAAGGCTTGTTCTTGGTCTGCGGCAGGAGGGGGCGCGCGCCGGCCATGAGCTGGCGGGTCCGCTTGGTGGCGAGGAGGACGAGCGCGAAGCGGTTGTCCACCAGCGGGAGGCAGTCTTCGACGGTCACGCGAGCCATGGCGATCCTTCTCCTGGAATCGGAAGCGAAGGCGGGAAAATAGTGGGAAGTGCCCGGGAGATCAACCCTCTTTGGCGGACGGGGGGCGGGCGCCGCCGGCGGCGC
>JAJXVM010000059.1 GCA_021782135.1 Myxococcales bacterium
CGCCAGCGCGGCCTCGAGGTGAGCCAGCAGCGGGTCCTCGGCGCCCGCCGCCAGCCGGCGCTGCACCTCGGCGGCGCCGCCCAGATCCCCGCGCTCGACCCGCACGTCGCGCAGCCCCGCGGCGGCCTCGCGGTCGCCGCGCTCGGCCAAGGCCCCGTAGCTCGCCTCCGCCTCCTCGAGCATGCCCCCGCGCCGGTAATCGTCGGCGAGCTCGCGCTCCACCTCCTCCCGGCGCTCCGGCGCGAGATCCGGGCGGAGCAGCATGTTGCGGTGCAGCCGGATGGCCCTCGCCAGGTCCCCCTCGCGACGGAAGAGGGCGCCGAGCGCGAGGTAGGTATCGTACGCCTCCGGCGCCGCCAGGCGAGCGGCGTCCGAGAGCGCCTCCATGGCGGCGTCCGGCCTGCCGGCCAGCATCGACCGGACTCCCTTGAGGTAGGCCCGCGCCTGCTCCCGGCGCTGGCGCAGCCGCTCGTTCACCAGGATGGCGGCGGCCGCGAGGAGGCAGCCGGCGGCGACGGCGAGCCAGAGCACGTCAGGCCGCGAAGGCCCGGGAGATGCGGTCCCAGGTCTCGTCGAGGTGCTGCACCATCACCCGGATGTCCGCCAGCACCGGCATGAAGTTGTTGTCCCCGGCCCAGCGCGGGACCACGTGGTAGTGCAGGTGGTCGGCGATGCCGGCCCCGGCGGACTTGCCGAGGTTCATGCCCACGTTCATGCCCTCCGGGCGGTACGCCGCGCGCACCGCCACCACCGCCCGCCGGAGCTCCTCGTGGAGCTCGGCGAAGTCCTCCGGCGAGAGGTCCTCGAGGCGGGCGACGTGCGCGCGCGGGATCACCATCACGTGCCCGGAGTTGTACGGGTAGCGGTTCAGGATGGTGAAGGCGCGCGCGCTCCGGTGGACGATGAGGTTCCGGCGGTCCGCCTCGGCCCCCTCCTCGGCCGGGAAGTGGCAGAAGATGCAGTCCTCCTGCTTGGGGGCGTCGATGAAGGCCATGCGCCACGGCGCCCAGAGCGGCTTTTCCATTCCTCTCCTCTCGCGGCGCGGCTAGCGCGCCAGGTAGTAGACGCCCGGCCCGGACGCGCCCACGGCGTCCCGGGCCACCTCGCTCCGCACCGCGTCGGCGACGGAGCGCACCCCGTTGCCGAGCAGGGTGTCGAGCAGCTTGCCCCGATCCTCCGGCGGGTAGACGAGGTGCGGCTCGCCCTTCAGCCCGGCGCGCCGCCGGGCGACGTCCACGGCGTCGTTGAAGTTGCCGAGGGTGTCCACCAGCTTCAGGCGGTGCGCCGTCTCGCCGGTGAGCACGCGCCCGTCGGCGAACTTGCGCACCTCGTCCGGCGGGAGGTGTCGCGACTCCGCCACCGCCCCCACGAACTGCGCGTACACCTGGTCGATGAGCCCCTGCCAGTAGACGCGGTCGTCGGGGGTCATGTCGCGAAAGGGGTTGCCGGCGTCCTTGAGCTTGCCGCTCTTGATGGTCTCCACCCGCACGTCGAGCTTCTCCGCCAGCCCCTTGAAGTTGGGGAACTGGCTGATGACGCCGATCGACCCGGTGAGCGTGCCGGGCTCGGCCAGGATCACCGGGCAGGCCATCGCGACGTAGAAGCCGCCCGAGGCCGCCATGTTGCCCATCGAGCAGACCACCGCCTTCTTCTTTGCCGAGAGCTTCCGCAGCTCGTCGTAGATCTCCTGCGACGGGGCGACCGAGCCGCCCGGCGAGTCGATGCGGACCACCACCGCCCGCATCTCGTCGTCGTCCTCGTAGCGCTTCACCACCTTGAGGACCTCGTCGGCGTCCACCGAGCCGCGGCCGCCGCCGATGGGCCCCTTGATCTCGACGATGCCGACGCGCGGGCCGCTGGAGAGGCGAGGTCCCTCGCCGCGCACCGCGCTGTAGACCAGCACCCCGAACCCCAGGAAGCCGACGAGCAGGAACGCCGCCACCGCGAGCGCCACGCCGAGCCCGGAGCGCTGGCGCGGCGGCGGGTACGGCCACCCCGGCGGAGGCCCCCAGGACGGAGGCGGCGGGGGCGGCGGCGCGCTCCAGCGCGGCGCCGGCCCGACCGGCGTGGTGGGGAGCGGCTGGTTCGGATCGTGCGGTTCCATGGCGCGGAGAAAAGCACGGGGCGGCGGGGTCCGCAACCGCGCGGCGCGATGAGGCCGGCGGCGGCCGCCTCCCAAAAAGAAAAGGCCCCGCCGGAGCGGGGCCTCGTTCCCTGCGAGCGACGACTCCCGGAGGCTACCGGCTGCGCCGGTTGAACTTCTCCATGAGGTCGCCGAGGCGGGCGCGCCCGCCCTCGTTCTGGCGGCGCAGGTACTCGCGGTAGTCGTCGTCGCCGTCGCGGCTGAGCGCCTTGACGGAGAGGGCGATCTTGCGGTCCTGCAGGTCCATGTCGATGACCTTGACCTCGAGCTCCTGGCCCTCGCTGACGACGTCGCGCGGGTTCTCGGTGCGCTCCTCGCGGAGCTCCGAGACGTGGACCAGGCCCTCGATGCCGGGCTCGATCTCCACGAAGGCACCGAAGTCGGTGACCTTGGTGACCCGGCCCTTCACGCGGGCGCCGACCGGGTGGCGCTCGGTGATGGTGGTCCACGGGTCGGGCTGGGCCTGCTTGATGCCCAGGCTGAAGCGCTCGTTCTCGACGTCGATGTTGAGCACCACCGCCTCGACCACGTCACCCTTCTTGAACTTCTCGCCCGGGTGCTTGATGCGCTCGGTCCAGCTGATGTCGGACACGTGCACGAGGCCGTCGATGCCCTCCTCGACGCCGACGAAGATGCCGAAGTCGGTCACGTTGCGGACCTCGCCGCGGATCGTGGTGCCGATCGGGTACTTGTCCTCGAGGAGCGTCCAGGGGTTGGCCTCGATCTGCTTCATGCCGAGGCTGATCCGCTTGGCCTTGGGGTCGATGTCGAGCACCACCGCCTCGACCTGATCGCCGACGTTGACGATCTTGGAGGGGTGCTTCACGCGCTTGGTCCAGCTCATCTCGCTGACGTGGACCAGGCCCTCGACGCCCTGCTCCAGCTCGATGAAGGCGCCGTAGTCGGTGAGGCTGACCACCTTGCCCTTGACCCGCGTGCCGACCGGGTACTTCTCGTCGGCGCGGTGCCACGGGTCCTCCTGGATCTGCTTCAGGCCCAGGCTGACGCGCTCGCTGGTCGGGTCGAACTTGAGGACGACGACCCGGACCTCCTGGCCCACCTCGAACATCTCGCTCGGGTGGCCGATGCGGCCCCAGCTCATGTCGGTGACGTGCAGCAGGCCGTCGATGCCGCCCAGGTCGATGAAGGCGCCGTAGTCGGTGAGGTTCTTGACCACGCCCTTGAGGACCGCGCCCTCCTTGAGGTTCTTGAGGGTCTCCTTCTTGAGCTCCTCGCGCTCCTTCTCGAGCAGCACGCGGCGGGAGAGGACGATGTTGCCCCGCTTCTTGTTGAACTTGATGACCTTGAACTTGAACTTCTCGCCGATGAGCTTGTCGAGGTTCCGCACCGGGCGGATGTCGACCTGCGAACCGGGGAGGAACGCCTTGACGCCGATGTCGACCGAGAGGCCGCCCTTGACGCGCCCGACGATCACGCCCTCGACGAGCTCGTCGCGCTCACACGCGGCGGAGATCTCGTCCCAGATGCGCATCTTGTCGGCCTTCTCCTTGGAGAGGACGACCATGCCGGTGTCGTTCTCGCGCGACTCGACGAGCACCTCCACCTTGTCGCCGACCTTGACGGCGGGCTCACCACCGGGCGCGGCGGCGAACTCCGAGATGGCCACCTGGCCCTCGGACTTGTAGCCGATGTCGATGACGGCGAAGTCCTTGGTCAGCTGGATGACGGTGCCGTGGACGACCTTGCCTTCCTCGATCTGACCGCTCTGGGCCTCGCTCTGCGCGAAGAGGGTGGCAAAGTCCTCGACCTCGGCCTCGGGCGCAACGGGAGTCTGATTCTCCATTCTGATGAGACCAACCTTTGTCGGCTGACGCCGGCGTTGAGAGGCCGGCGGAAGCTGCGATGTGCCCCTGGTGATTGTCGGCGAGCCGCCCCGGGGAGCGAGGGCGGCAACCGCGGCCGGTGGGCCCGACCCGTACTTTTCGAGAAACGGCAAGCTACACAAGCGATTTCACTGCGTCAAGCTGAGCCCCGGGCTAGGGGAAGCCCCGCAACCGGGCGGCCACCCCCTCGATCACCCAGTCGGGCGTCGAGGCCCCGGCGCTCAGCCCGACCACCCCGCAGCCCTGGAACCAGGCCGGATCGAGCTCGTCCGCGGTCTCCACGTGCCAGGTGCGCGGCTGGATCTCCCGGCAGATCTCGGCCAGGTGGCGGGTGTTGGCGCTGTTCTTCCCGCCGACGACCACCACGGCGTCCACCCCCCGAGCGAGCGCGCGGGCGTCCGCCTGGCGCTCCTCGGTGTCGCTGCAGATGGTGTTGACCGCCCGGACCTCCTTGTGCCGGAGGGCCAGCGCGCCGACCACCCGCTCGAACTCCTCTCCGATGCAGGTGGTCTGGGCCAGGACCGCCACCTTCTTGGCCTTGATCTCGGGGAGCGGAGCGCCCGGCTTCACCACCGTGCACGGCCCCTCCGCGAAGGACACGACCCCCTTCACCTCGGCGTGGTTGGCGTCGCCCACCACCACCACGTGGTAGCCCTCGCGCGAGAGGCGCTGGGCCATGGCCTGGGGGTACTTCACGTAGGGGCAGGTGCCGTCCACCACCTCGAGCCCGCGCTCGCGCGCCAGCGCCAGCTCCGGCTTCACCGCGCCGTGGGTGCGGACCACCACCGTCGTGCCGGGCGCCACCTCGCGAACCTCGGCGACCGTGCCGACGCCCCGCTCGCGCATGCGCTCCACGGCCTGGGGGTTGTGGATGATGGGGCCGAGCGTCACCACCGGCCGCCCGCCGTCCGCGGCCACCGCGAGGACCTTGTCCACGGTGCGCCGCACGCCCCAGCAGAACCCGGCGGTCCGGGCGATCTTCACGTCCATGGTCAGCTCTTCTCCCCGATGAACCGGTCGCGCTCGTCCCGGAAGAGGACGTTGAACGTGGTGAGGGTCCCGTAGCAGCGGGTGATGTAGCCCTGCAGCTCGACCTTCTCCCCGTCGGTGAGCTTGGGGCTGGAGTTGAGCTTCTGCTCCAGGACCCGCAGCCGGTCGCGCAGCATCACCACCTTGTGGAAGAAGGCGTCGATCGGCAGCTCCTTCGGCTGCAGCTCGGGATCGCGCGGCTTCATCAGCAACGTGCCGCCCTCCCACTTCGGCGCGAGCGGCACCGGCGGCGTCTCCTCCCGCAGCACCTCTCGCAGGGTGGCGGCGAACTCTTCGCGGGTCATCGACAGGATCTCCTCTGGAAGATCGGGCGGGGCGGACGGGTCGCGGGCGTCGGCGGCGTGGCGCGTCACCACCGCCGGATGGACGGCGGGCGCGCGCCGGGAGGGCACCGGGGGAGCGGCCTTCGGGAGCGGCGCCTCGCGCGCGAGGTAGCGCTCGCAGCGCGGGGCCGACCCGGGGAAGTCGCCGGTGCGGACCTTGAGGCGACACGGGCCGACGGGACCGCGCGCGTCCTCCAGGATGGGGCGCCACAGCCGGCAGCTCCCGCACTCGCGCGGTCCGTATCGGCGCTCGGCGGTCTCCATCGGGCCTGCCATCCTAACCGGCAAGCCCCCCTCGCGCCACGCGCGCCCGCACCTCGGCCGCGAGCGCCTCCACCACCTCGTCCAGCGACAGGCTGCTCGAGTCGAACACCACCGCGTCGGGCGCGGGCCGGAGCGGCGCCACCTCCCGCGAGGAGTCGTCGCGATCGCGCTTGAGCTGGTCCGCGAGCACCTGCTCGAACGGGGTCCCGTCGCCGCGCGCGGCCAGCTCGGCGTGCCGCCGGCGGGCGCGCACCTCGGGCGAGGCGGTGAGGAAGAACTTGGCGTCGGCGTCGGGGAACACCACCGTGCCGATGTCCCGCCCCTCGAGCACCGCCCCGCGATTCCCGGCGGCGATGGCGAGCCGCCGCTGCAGGTCGAGCAGCGCCGCCCGGACCACCGGGCGCGCCGAGACCGCGCTCGCCCCGAGCGACATCTCGGGGGTGCGGATGGCGGCGGAGACGTCCTCCTCGCCGAGCAGGACCCGCTGGCCCGCGGCAGGGTCGCCGGGCGGAGGCGGCGCGAAGCGGATGATCAGGCCGGCGAGCAGGGGGCCGAGCGCCGCGTCGTCCTCGTAGAGGACGCCCCGCCGCCGGGCGGCCAGGGCCACGGTCCGGTAGATGGCCCCCGTGTCCACCATCGCGAAGCCGAGCCGGGCGGCGAGGCGGCGCGAGGTGGTGCTCTTGCCCGCGCCGGCCGGGCCGTCGATGGCGACGATGAAGGGCCGGCTCACTTGCCGAGCACCTCGCGCACCGCGGCGAGGCACTTCTCGTTCTCCGCCCGCAGGCCGACCGTGATCCGCTGCGCGCTCGGGAAGCCGTAGCCGGCCATGGGACGGACCACCACGCCGCGGCGGAGCAGCGCCTCGAAGTCCTGGCCGCCGTTGCGGCCGGGGAAGTCCACGAAGACGAAGTTGGCCTGGCTCGGCAGCACCTGCCCGCCGAGCGCGGCCAGCCCCTCGGCGAGGAACGGCCGCCCGGCGCGGGCGAGCGCCAGGCTCGCCTCGAGGTGCGCCGCGTCGGCGAGTGCCGCCACCGCCGCCTCCTGCGCCACCAGGCTGGTGTTGAACGGGGCGCGCACGCGATCGAGCCAGCCCACCACCTCGGGGCTCGCCACGCCGTACCCGATCCGCAGGCCGGCGAGGCCGTACGCCTTGGAGAAGGTGCGCAGCGCGACGACGTTCGGGTGGCGGCGGTAGACCTCCACCCCGTCGAGGAAGCCGGGGGCGTCGGCGAACTCGACGTAGGCCTCGTCGAGCACCACCAGCACGCTCGGAGGCACGCGCGCGAGGAAGCGCTCCAGCGCGGCGGCGCCGAACCAGGTGCCGGTCGGGTTGTCCGGGTTGGCGAGGAAGACGAGCTTGGTGCGCGGCGAGAGGCGCGCCGCGATCGCGTCCAGGTCGTAGGCCCGGTCCTTCATCGGAGCCTCGACGCAGGCGCAGCCGTGCGCCTGGGCGGCGAGCCGGTAGCAGACGAACGTCTGGGCCGAGGTGAGCACCTCCTCGCCGGGGCAGATGAAGGTCCGGACGAGCAGCTCGATCAGCTCGTTCGAGCCATGGCCGAGGACCACCTCCTCCGGCGAGACGCGCAGCTTCTCGGCCAGCGCCCGGCGCAGCACGTAGGCGCTGCCGTCGGGGTAGAGGTGCGCCTTCCCGCAGGCCTCGCGGGCGGCCGCCACGGCGCGCGGGCTCGGGCCGAGGGCGTTCTCGTTCGAGGCGAGCTTGGCGACGTGGGAGATGCCGTACTCCCGCTCCACCTCCTCGATGGGCTTGCCGGGGACGTACGGGGTCAGGGCGGCGATGTTCGGAGGAACGAGCGACATGCCGGCTCTTATACCAGCTACCCGGCGGAGGCGTAGACCCCCATCGCCCGGAACTTCCGGTAGCGATCCCGGACCAGCTCCTCCGGCGAGAGCTTCGACAGCTCGGCGAGCTGGCGCCGGACGGCGGCGGCCACGTTCTGCGCGGTGAGCGCGCCGTCCCGGTGCGCTCCGCCCGGCGCCTCCTCGACGATCTCGTCCACGATCCCGAAGCTGGAGAGGTCGCGCGCGGTGAGCTTGAGGGCGTCGGCCGACTTCTCCGCCTTGCTCGCGTCACGGTAGAGGATCGAGCTGCAGCTCTCCGGCGAGATGACGTTGTACCAGGCGTACTGGAGCATGAGGATGCGGTTGGCCACGCCGAGGCCGAGCGCGCCGCCCGAGCCGCCCTCGCCGATCACCACCGAGATCACCGGGACCCCGAGGGACGCCATGACCTCCAGGTTCACCGCGATCGCCTCGGCCTGGCCGCGCTCCTCGGCGCCGATGCCGGGATAGGCGCCGGGGGTGTCGATGAAGGTGATGATCGGCCGGCGGAAGCGGTCGGCGAGGTCGAAGAGCCGCCGCGCCTTCCGGTATCCCTCCGGCCTCGGCATGCCGAAGTTCCGGAGCATGTTCTCCTTGGTGCTCCGCCCCTTCTGGTGCCCGATCACCAGCACCGGCTGACCGTCGAAGCGCGCGAACCCGGAGACGATGGCCCGGTCGGCGGCGAAGCGCCGGTCCCCCTCCAGCTCGACGAAGTCGGTGAAGAGCGAGGAGAGGTAGTCGAGGGTGTAGGGCCGGTTCGGGTGACGGGCGAGCTGGACGACCTGCCAGCGCGAGAGGTCGCGGAAGATCTCGGCCTGGAGCTTCTTCGCCTTCCGCTCCAGCTTCCCGATCTCGTCGGTGAAGTCGACCGACGTGCCGGAGGAGAGCTGCTTCAGCTCGGAGATCTTGGCTTCGAGGGCGAGCAGCGGACGCTCGAATTCGAGGGTGTATACGGTTCTGGCCACGGCGCGCTTATAGCATGGTGCACCGTCCGTGTCGGGGATGGCGGAAGCTCAAAAGGATGGCGCAGTGCGCCATTCCTCGGCTCGGCTTCAGCGCAGCCCGCTCGCCAGCTCCGCCGCGAGGGCCCCCGGCTCGGCGGGCGCGCGCCACTCCAGGCCGGGCTCGCGGCGCAGCCAGATCACCTGCCGCCGCGCGTAGCGGCGGGTGGCCGCCTGGACGCGCCGCACCCCCTCCGCGAGCGCGAGGGAGCCCCGCGCCACCGCCGCCGCCTCGGCGTAGCCGATGGGGAGCTTCGGGGGCAGCGCGCCGCCAAACCGCGCCAGGAGCCCGCGCGCCTCGTCGAGAAGCCCGCCCTGGAACATCGCCTCCACCCGCCGGTCGATGCGCCGGTGCAGCTCCGGGCGCGGCACGTCGAGGGCCAGCAGCCGCGCCGGGTAGCGGGCCTCGGCGAAGCGGTGGGCGGCGAAGATCTCGGTCTGGGTGCGGCCGCTCGCGGCCATCTCCAGCGCCCGGACCACCCGGACCAGGTCGTTGGGGCGGATCCGGGCCGCGGCGTCGGGGTCGACCTCGGCGAGGCGGCGGTGGAGCGCGGGCCGGCCCAGGCGCGCCGCCTCTTCCTCGAGCCGCGCCCGCAGCGCGGGGTCGCGCCCGGGCGCCTCGGCCACGCCGTGCAGCAGGGCGCGCAGGTAGAGCCCGGTCCCGCCGCAGACCACCGGCAACCGGCCGCGCGCGGCGACCGCGGCGATGGCCTCGTCGGCGAGCCTCAGCCAGCGGGCGGCGTCCATCCCCTCCCCCGGCTCGGCGACGTCGAGCAGGTGGTGCGGCGCGAGGGCCCGCTCCTCCGGGGTCGGCTTGGCGGTGCCGACGTCGAGCCCGCGGTAGAGCTGCTGCGAGTCGGCGTTGACGATCTCGCCGTCGAGCCGGCGCGCCAGCTCGACGGCGAGGGCGGTCTTCCCGGAGGCGGTCGGGCCGGCGACGACGAGGAGGAAGGGGCGGCTCACCCCCGCAGCCGCGCCGCGAGGTCGTCGAGCCGGACCGGGGTCTCCTCGCGCGTCTCCAGGTTCTTGAGCTTCGCCTCGCCGCTCGCCGCCTCGTTCCCGCCGAGGACCACCGCGTAGCGCGCGCCGACCCGCTCGGCCTGCTTGAACTGGGTCTTCATCTTCCCGCCGCGCGGGTCGAGGTCGCAGGCGATGCCGAGCTTGCGCAGCTCGCTGGCGCGCTTCAGCGCCTCGCGCGCGCCCTGCTCGTCGGCGGAGAGGAAGAAGACCGCCGGCCCCTGCTCCGGGGGCGCGCGGCCGACGGCCTCGAGGATCAGCGCCAGCCGCTCCTGGCCGAGCGCGAAGCCGATCCCCGGCGTCGGCTGCCCGCCGAGGGTCTCGACGAGCCCGTCGTAGCGCCCGCCGCCGGCCACCGCCGACTGGCTGCCCAGGGCGTCGCTCGCGAACTCGTAGGCGGTGCGGGTGTAGTAGTCGAGCCCGCGCACGAGGCGGGGGTCGAGCCGGTAGGTCACCCCCAGCGCGTCGAGGCCGGAGGTGACGGCGTCGAGGTGGTCCTTGCAGCCCGGGCAGAGCGCGTCGAGGAGGCGCGGCGCCCCCTGCAGCACCGGCTGGCAGCTCTCCACCTTGCAGTCGAGCACGCGCAGCGGGTTGCGCTCGATCCGGTCGCGGCAGTCGGCGCAGAGCGCGCCGGCGTGGCCCTGCAGGTACCCCTTGAGCGACGCCAGGTAGGCCGGCCGGCAGGTGGCGTCGCCCACGCTGTTGAGCTTGAGGTCGGTGGTGACGCCGAGGCGCGCGAAGAGGTCGGCGAGGAGCGCGATCTGCTCCACGTCCACCGCGGGCTGGCCGGCGCCGAAGGCCTCGCAGCCGATCTGGTGGAACTGCCGGTAGCGCCCCTTCTGCGGCCGCTCGCGGCGGAACATGGGGCCGATGTAGAACCACTTCTGCAGCCCCTCGACGTGGCACCCGTGCTCGATGAAGGCGCGGACCGTGCCGGCGGTGCCCTCGGGACGCAGCGCGAGCAACTCCTCGCCCTTGTCCTCGAAGACGTACATCTCCTTGTTGACGATGTCGGTGGCCTCGCCCACGCCGCGGGCGAAGAGCGCCGCGTGCTCCACCGCCGGCGTCCGCACCTCGCGGTAGCCGTAGAGGTGGAAGACCTCGCGCGCGAGCCGCTCCATCTCGTGCCAGCGGCCCACGGCCGCCGGCAGGATGTCGTTCATTCCCTTGACGCCGGTGATCTTCATCGTGCCGCGTATCTAGATGAACCCCGCTCAGGGCGCAAGGGACCGGCGGCGCCAGAGGGTCCAGGGGCCGGCGGCGGCCACCCGCTCGGCGTGGGGCGGGATGGCGCGCGCGCCGCCCTGGAGCGGGCCGCGGGCGAGGAACAGATCGTACCAGCCGCCCATCCGCGCCCAGTCGAAGTCGCCGGGCCGCCACTCGTAGGGGTGCGGGGCCTGCATGCCGGGCCGGTAGACCACCGGGATCGAGGGCAGCCCGGCGAAGCTGAAGCCGACGTCCCCGCCGCGGAGCACCTGGTAGTAGCAGCCGGCGTGGAGGAAGGGCCAGAGCCGGAAGGCGCCGCGCGCGCCGGTGTCGAACGGGAGGTAGAGCAGCCGGCCGCCCGCCGGCGCCGCCTCGAGCACCTCCGCGAGCGGGCCGACCTCCCGCTGGAAGGCGCGGACGTGGACCGCGGTGTTGAGGCAGGCCGTGAGCGCGAGCGCGGCGGCGGGGAAGAGCAGCAGGCGGCGGCGCCCCTGGGCGGGCCGCAGGAAGGACGGCGCGAGCAGGGCCGCGAAGACCAGGTAGCGGGGGGACAGGTACCACTGGCCGGCGATCTGGAACGGGGTGAACAGGTAGGCCGCGAGCGCCACGAGGCAGAGGAGCTCGCCGGGGTGGGCGCGGAGGAAGGCGCGGACCGGGCCGCCGCGGGCCTGCCGAGAGGACCTCGCCCCGCGCCCCGGCCACCGCGTGAGCGCCGCCGCGATCAGGAACAGGCCGAGCAGCGCCGCGCCGAGCGTCCGGTCCGAGCCGTCGTCGAAGGCGCCGAGGAGCCGCTCGGGGGCGAGCCGGAGGAGGTCGGCCGGCCGCTCCCACGCCGCGCCCAGCCCGGCGGCGCTGCCGTAGTTCCGCCACTCCGGCGTGTGGCCGCTCACGCCGGCGGCGTGCGGCAGCAGGAAGGAATCGAGCGCCCAGATGGCGAAGAGGAGCAGCGACGGAGCGAGCGGCGCGGCGCGCCGCAGCGCCCACCCGAGCCCGCGCCACTCCACGGCGAGCAGCGCCAGGACGCAGAGCCCGAGCAGCAGGTAGCTCTGCGCGTGGCACAGGAAGACCGCCGCCGCGGCGAGCGCCAGCGCCGCCCCGCCCGGCTCGCCGCGCAGGCGGCGCAGCGAGAGGCCGAGCGCCCAGACCAGGGCGGGGACCGAGAGCGCGAAGGTGGTGAAGCCGAAGAAGAGGTTGGTGTGGAAGGCGAGCGGGATGGCGAGGAGCGCCCAGCGCGGATCGCGCCCGGCGGCGCGCAGGAAGGAGGCCGTGGCGAGCGGGACCGCGGCGGCGCAGGCCGCGAGCAGCACGCGGTTCGCGAGCTCGAGCGGGAGGGCCCGCTGCAGCACCGCCATGGCCGCGTAGTAACCCCAGTACGGAGTGACCCGCGGCGCCACCGCGTAGTACCGGACCAGCGACGGGTCGCCCGGCGAGGCGATCACGCGCGCCAGCGCGAGGTGCTGGGGAAGGTCGAGCAGGGGCAGGAAGCGCCCGGCGAAGAACGGAGCCGCCACCGCGCAGAGGAGCAGCGCCGCGGCGACCCGCTCCCCCCGGCTCATGGCGCGGGCGGACCGCCGATCGGCTCTCCGACCCGGACCTTGACGCCGGGGACGAGCCGATGCGAGAGCGCTCCCCGGCCCCTCTCGAGCACCAGGATGACGGTGGACCCCATCTCGAACGCCCCCAGCTCGCCGCCCTTGGACACCGGCAGCGGGCGCTCGTAGTCGCGCGCCAGCCGCCGCGCGCCGCGCAGGTTCGAGACCGGGATCTCGGGGTCGTAGAAGGCGCGCACCCGCCCGACCACGGTGGCGCCCACCGCCACCACCGCGCAGCCGCCGAGCGGGGTCTCGAGCAGCGTCACCAGCCGCTCGTTCACGGTGAAGAGCCCGGGCACGGTGCGGACGGAAGCCGGGTTCACCGGCCAGAGGCGACCGGGCAGGTAGCGGTAGCCGGTCACCGTCCCGCCGAGCGGGAAGTGGATGCGGTGGTAGTCGCGCGGGGCGAGGTAGAGCGTCACGTAGGCCCCGCCCTGGAAGCGCGCCGCCAGGGCGGGGTCGCCGAGCAGATCGCCGAGCCGGTAATCGATCCCCTTGGCCTGGATGAGGCGGCCCCCTTCGGCCAGGCCGGACTCGGAGACCGTGCCGTCCACCGGCGAGACCAGCGTCGTCTCGCCCGCGGCGATGGGGCGCAACCCGGGCTTGAGGGGCCGCGCGAAGAAGTCTCCGAAGGTCTGGTAGCGCTCCACCCCGTCGCACTCGGTGAGGTCGAGCCCGTAGCGCGCGGCGAAGGCCCGCATCGCGGCCTCGCGCACCGGCCTAGGGGCGCGCACGCGGGTGGCCGCCCCGACGAGGCGGGAGAGGGTGTTCTTGGGGAGGAGCCGCAGGGCGGCGATGAAGACGCGGTCGTTCATTCGGGTCGGGCGAGTCTAGCAGGCGGCGGGCTCCCGGGCCGCTCGCATTCCGTTGACCCGGACCGGCCTCGCGAGGCAGGAAAGGAGGATGCGCGTCGGTCTCGTCTCCGACACCCACGGCCGGGTGGATCACCACCTGCACCGGCTCTTCGAGGGCTGCGCGCTCATCCTGCACGGCGGCGACGTCGCCGACGAGGACGTCCTCGACGAGCTGCGCCTCATCGCGCCGGTGGAGGCGGTGCGCGGGAACAACGACGTCGGCCCCTGGGCCGACGCGCTGCCCGAGTTGCGGGTGGTCGAGGTGGGCGCCCTGCGCGCGCTGCTGGTCCACCAGCTCCCCGCGCCCGAGCGGCCGGACCGGCGGGTGGCCCGGGCGCTCGCCCGCGATCGGCCCGAGCTGGTGCTGTTCGGCCACTCGCACCGGCCGCTGGTGGCCCGCCTCGACGGCGTGCTCTTCGTGAACCCCGGCAGCGCCGGACCGCGCCGGTTCTCGCTGCCCCGCACCGCCGGGATCCTGGAGCTCGAGGGCCGGCGCGCGCGCCTCGCGCTGTTCGAGCTCTCTGGCGCGGCGCCCGCGCCCTTCGGCCGGCCCTTCGAAGCGGAGCTTTGACGGCCGCGCCTCCGGCCCGCGAGCGCGCGGGGAACATCCCCGCGGCGCCGCGCGTTTCCCCGGCCGAGCCCCGGAGGGTGGCGCCGCCCCTGGCGCCGGCCGCCCGGCTTGCTAGACTGTCCATCCGGGATGTGCCGCCTCTTCGCCCAGCGCGCCCTCTTGCCCTCCCGCGCGATCGAGCCGCTCTGCCGAGCGCGGAACGCGCTGCGCTTCCAGTCGCACCAGCACCCCCACGGCTGGGGGATCGCCTGGTACACGTCGAGCGGGATCCGGGTCCGCAAGGGGGTCCTCCCGGCCCACGAGGACGCGGCCTTCCTGGGCGCCGCGCGGCTGGCCCGCTCCGCGGTCATCCTGGCGCACGTCCGGGACGCCAGCGTGGGCGAGGTGTCGCCCGCCAACACCCACCCCTTCGTGAACGGTCACTGGACCTTCTGCCACAACGGCACGGTGGCCCGGTACAAGCGCTCGGCGGCGGTCCGCGAGGCCGTCGAGGCCGAGATCGACGCGGGCTTGCGGCCGCAGCTCCGCGGCGAGACGGACAGCGAGCGCTGCCTCTACCTGTTCCTCACGCGCCTGCTGGCGCGGCGGCGCGACGCCGCCGGCTGGCTCCTCGACGACCTGCGCGCGGCGCTCCAGGAGACGAGCGCGATCGTGCGGCGGATCGCCGACCGCCCCGGCAAGGAGAGCTCGCTCAACTTCCTCGTCAGCGACGGCCGGCTGCTCGCCGCCTGCCGACGCGGCCGGCCGCTCTGGTTCCACCGGCCGGACGGGCCGGGCGGGCTCTTCCGGGTGGCCAGCGAGCGGGTCGGCTCGGGCGACTGGGAAGAGGTCCCCGAGGACGGCTTCGTGGGGGTGGACGACCGGCTCCGGGTGAGCGCGGGCGAGCTCTCCTCCTCGCGCAGCGCCGCCTGACCCCGGTGCCGGGGTTCAGCGCGCGAGCAGCGCCCGCGCCAGCGCGGCGTGGCGGGCGCCGGTCCCGATCACCTCGAGGTGACGCACCGAGGGGCGCTCGGGGTCGTGAGCGAGCCTGAGCTCGAGTCGCTCCTCCGGGAGCGCCCCCGGAACCCGGTCGGCCCACTCGACCAGCAGCGCCCCCGGGCCGCCCACCAGGTCGAAGAACCCGGTGGCGTGCAGCTCGTCCTCGTCCGCCACCCGATACAGGTCGGCGTGGAAGACGGGCAGGCGGCTTCCGCGGTACTCGGCCACGATGGCGAAGGTGGGGCTCGCCACCTCCTGCGGCGCGACCCCGGCCCCCTCGCAGGCGCCGCGGATGAGCTGGGTCTTCCCGGCGCCGAGGTCGCCCAGGAGCGCCACCACGTCCCCCGGCTCGAGCTGCGCGCCCAGCCGGACGCCCAGCCTCCTCGTCGCCGCGGCCGAGCGGGTGGTGCGGGCGCCGGCGAAGCGCGCGGGCGCCATCAGCGCTCCCACTCCACCCAGACCTCCCCCAGCGCCGCCGCCAGGTCGGAAGCGAGCAGCCCGCGCTCCCC
>JAJXVM010000060.1 GCA_021782135.1 Myxococcales bacterium
CCGGGGCCGGGGCGGCCCGGCCGCGCGCCGGCTGGGAGGGGCGCTCCACCTCCGCCGCCAGCAGCCCGGGGTCGATGGCGAGCTTGCGCGCGGCGCGCTCCTCGAAGACCGACCGCGCCAGCCCAGCCGGGACGGCGGTGAGGAACGGACGCAGCTCGCGCACGGCGGCCAGCTTCTGCTCCACGGCGGCGTCGGCGCCCGCGCCGCCGCAGCTCGCCGCCACGGCGCGGTCGATGAGGAAGTCGGTGAGCGGCGCGGCCGAGGCGAGGAGGGCCTCCACCGCGGCGCGCCCGTTGGCGCGCGCGAACTCGTCCGGGTCGGTCTTGCCCTTCTCGGAGGGGAGCACCGCCACCCTGCCGGAGATGCCGGAGGGGAGGATGGCCTGGGCGGCCCGCGCCGGGGCGGCCGCGCCGGCGGCGTCGCCGTCGAACAGCGCCACCACCTCCCGGCAGTCGCAGCGCGCCAGCAGCTCGAGGTGCTCCGGCGTGAGGGCGGTCCCGCACACGGCGACGGCGTTCCTGACGCCCACCTGGTGCAGCCCGATCACGTCGAAGTAGCCCTCCACCAGCACCGCGCTCCGGGTCCTGCGGATGGCCTCGCGCGCGAGGTCGATTCCGTAGAGGACCCTGCTCTTCTTGTAGACGGGCGACTCGGGCGAGTTGATGTACTTCGCCAGCCGCTCGCTGCCAGGGCCCGGCAGCACCCGGCCGCCGAACCCGATCACCTCTCCGTCCAGCCCGGCGATGGGGAACATGAGGCGTCCCCGGAACCGGTCGTACGTCCTCCCCCCGTCCCGCTCCGCGAGGAGCCCCGCCAGCTTCAGCGCCTCCTCGCCCACGCCCTTCGAAACCATCCGCGGCGCGAGATCGTTCCAGTCGCCGCCGGCCACGCCCAGCCGGAACGCCCGGACCATCTCCTCGGAGGTGCCGCGCGCCTCGAGGTAGCGCCGCGCCTCCGCCCCGTGCTCGCTCGCGAGCCGGGCCGCGAAGTAGCGCGCCGCGGCGTCGCAGGCCGCCAGCGCCTCCTTGCGCTCCCTGCGCCGCTCCCGCTGCTCGGCGCCGTCCTCCTCGCGGTCGGGGATCTCCACTCCCACCTCGGCCGCGAGCTGCCGCACCACCTCCGGGAACTCCTTGCCCTGCAGCTTCTGCAGGAACTTGAAGACGTCGCCACCCTCCCCGCACCCGTAGCACTTGAAGTGCTTGTCCTCCGGGTAGACGTGAAAGCTCGGCGTGCGCTCCCCGTGGAAGGGGCAACAGCCCTTCCACGTCCTGCCCGACCTCTTGAGCTCGACGGCCCGGCCGATCACCGCGACGACGTCCACGCGCCCGCGGACCTCCTCGATGACGGCGTCCGGGATCATCCGGGCTCGGCGCGCCCTCCGCTACTTCCCGGCGAGCTTCTGCTTCACCAGGTCGCTCACCGCCTTGCCCTCGGCCCGGCCCTGCACCTCGGGGAGCAGCGCCTTCATCACCGCGCCCATGTCCTTGGGCCCCTTGGCGCCGGTCGCCGCGATGGCGGCCTCCACCTTCCGCGCGAGCTCCTCAGGGGTGAGCTGCTGGGGGAGGTAGCCCTGGAGGATGACGATCTCGGCCTCCTCCTTGTCGGCGAGGTCGGCGCGGTTGCCGGCCCGGTACTGCTCCACCGAGTCGCGGCGCCGCTTGATCTCGGAGGCGATCACCTGCAGCACGCCGGCGTCGTCGAGCGACGCGCCCGCGCCGCCCACCTCGATCTCGCGGTACTTGATGGCGCTCTTCAGCATGCGCAGGACGCTCTTGCGGAGCTCGTCCCTCGCCTGCATCGCCGTCTTGAGATCCGCGTCCAGCTG
The DNA here is from genome assembly GCA_021782135.1 of Myxococcales bacterium. GTDB lineage: Bacteria > Myxococcota > Myxococcia > Myxococcales > Anaeromyxobacteraceae > Anaeromyxobacter_B. The sequence continues at coordinate 1,826 of JAJXVM010000060.1, forward strand.
CTGCTTGAGCGGCACGAGCGCCCCCCGAGGCTAGTAGGACTTGCGGGCCTTCTTCATCGCGCGCTTCTTCGCGGCCAGCGCCTTCTTCTTGCGCTTCACGCTCGGCTTCTCGTAGTGCTCGCGCTTGCGGATCTCCGAGAGGATGCCGGCCTTCTCGCACTGCTTCTTGAAGCGCTTCATCGCGTTCTCGAAGGACTCGCCGTCCTTGACTCGCACTCCGGTCATTCAGATTTCCTCGATCGAGCGGGTTACGTAAGGCTGCAAAAGGCAAGGAGCCGGGCGGGAGGCGCCCGGCTCTCGTTGGGTGGACAGACGCGCCCGTTTATCGGACAAGGGCCCGCTCTGTCAAGGGTTCTTCCCCCCCGCCGGGGCAGCCCCGGGGGCGGGGAGGTGGCGCCGCTCCAGGATCGAGTAGACCATGGTCGGGGTCACGTCGGCGGAGGCGAGCAGCACGTACAGGTGGTACATGAGGTCGGCCGCCTCGTGGGCCAGGTGATCCTTCGAGTCCTTGCCGTCCACCAGACCCTGGTGGGCCTCGTTCACCTCGTAGGCCTCCTCCGCGATCTTGCGCCGGATCTTGGCGGGGTTGGCGAGGAGCTGCCGGGTGTAGCTCTGCGTGGCGCCCTCGTCGGCCTTGCGCGACTCGATGGTGGCCCAGAGCCGGGCCAGGAAACGTTCGTCAGCCATTCTGTGTGTCCCTTTCAGGAGAAGCAGCTTCGACTGCCCGTGTGACAGGCCGGGCCGGTCTGCCGGACAAGGTAGAGGACGGCGTCGGCGTCGCAGTCCACCCGGATCGCGGTCACCTCCTGGAGGTGTCCGCTGGTGGCCCCCTTCTTCCACAGCTCCCGCCTGCTCCGCGACCAGTAGTGCGCATAACCGGTCGAGAGCGTGGCGTCGAGCGCCTCGCGGTTGGCCCAGGCGAGCATGAGGACCGTCCCGTCCTCCTCCTGGGCCACCACCGGCACCAGCCCGCGCTCGTCGTACTTGAGGCCGTCGAGGACCCCGGGAGCGAGCGTCAGCACGGCCGCACCTCGATCCCGCGGCCGGCGAGGTAGCGCTTCACCTCGCCCACGGTCCGCTCGCCGTCGTGGAAGATGCTGGCGGCGAGCGCCGCGTCGGCGATCTCGAGGCCGGCGGCGACGTCCTCGAGCGACCCCGCCCCGCCGGAGGCGATGACCGGGATGGTCACGGCGCCCGTCACCGCGCGCAGCAGCTCGAGGTCGTAGCCCTTGCGCGTGCCGTCGCGGTCCATGCTGGTGAGCAGGATCTCGCCCGCGCCGCGGCGCGCCACCTCGCGCGCCCACGCCACCCCCTCGACGCCGGTGGGCTTCGTCCCCCCGGCGACGTACACCTCCCACTGCGGCGCCGGCCCCGGCTTGCGCTTCACGTCGATGGCCACCACCAGCGCCTGCGCCCCGGCGACCGCCGAGAGCCGGTCCACCAGCGACGGGTCGGCGACCGCCGACGAGTTGACCGACACCTTGTCGGCGCCGGCCCGGAGCAGCGCCACCATGTCGGCCTCGCTGCGCACCCCGCCGCCGACCGTGAGCGGGGCGAAGACGCAGGCGGCCGTGCGCTCCACCAGGTCGATGAGGGTGCCGCGCGCCTCGCGGGTGGCGGCGATGTCGAGGTAGCAGATCTCGTCGGCGCCCTGGGCGTCGTAGCGCGAGGCCTGCTCCACCGGGTCGCCGGCGTCGCGCAGGTTCACGAAGTGGACGCCCTTCACCACCCGGCCGTCCTTGACGTCGAGGCAGGGGATGATGCGCTTGGCGGGCATCAGGCCACCTCCCCGGTGAGCCGCAGCGCGTCCGCGAGCTCGAGCCGCTTCTCGTAGAGCGCCTTGCCGATGATGACCCCGGCGAGCCCGGCGGCGAGGCAGGCGCGCACGTCGTCGAGGCTGGCGACGCCCCCCGAGGCGACCACCGGGACCCCGGCGTCGCGCTGCAGCGCCGCGGCGCCGGCCGCGTCCACGCCGGTGAACATGCCGTCGCGGGCCACGTCGGTGTACTCGATCAGGGTCACCCCCGCGTCGCGCACCCGCTTCGCCACCTCGACGGCGGCGAGGCCGCTCCCCTGCTCCCATCCCTGCACCGCCACCTCGCCGCCCTTGGCGTCGATGGCGGCGTGGACGCGGCCGGGGAAGCGCCGGCAGGCCTCCCGCACCAGCTCGAGGCGCGACACCGCGGCGGTCCCCACCACCGCGGCGTGCACGCCGAGCGCGAAGACCGTCTCCAGATCCGCGAGGCTGCGCAGCCCGCCCCCGACCTCCACCTCCAGCTCGACGCCGCAGAGGGCGCGCACCGCCGCGCCGTTCACCGGCTTGCCGGCGCGGGCGCCGTCGAGGTCCACCACGTGCAGCCGGCGGGCCCCGGCCCGGCGGAAGCCCTCCGCCACCTCGGCCGGATCGGCCGAGTAGACGGTCTGGGTCTCGAAGTCTCCCTTGCGGAGCCGCACCACGCGGCCGCCCATGAGGTCGATGGCGGGGATGACGATCATGTGTTCCTAGAGGCGCACGAAGCGGTCGAGCAGCGAGAGCCCCACCTTCTGGCTCTTCTCGGGGTGGAACTGGACGGCGAACAGGTTGCCGCTGGCGAGGGCGGCGCAGTAGGTGCTCCCGTGGGTGGCCACGAGCGCGGTGCCCGCCGCGTCGGCCGGCGCCGCGTAGGAGTGGGCGAAGTAGACGTACTGCCCGTCGAGCGGTCGGAAGAGCGGGTGGCAGGCGGGGGTGGCCCGCACCGGGCTCCAGCCGATGTGCGGCAGCTTCACCGTCTCGGGCAGCTTCCCGATGGTGCCCTTCACCAGGCCGAGCCCGCGCGCGCCGCCGGCCTCCACGCCGCGCTCGAACAGGATCTGCAGCCCCACGCAGATGCCGAGCAGCTTCGCGCCGCGCTCGATCGAGGCGAGGAGCGCCCCGGCGACGCCGCTCTGGCGCATCGCCTCGGCGCAGGCCGGCATCGAGCCCTGCCCGGGCACGACGATCCGCTCGGCGTTCCCCACCACCTCCGGGTCGCGGGTGACCACCACCTCGGCGCCGACCGCGCGCAGCGCGTTCTCCACCGAGCGCAGGTTGCCGGCGCCGTAGTCCACGAGGGCGATCGGCCGACCCTGCCCGCTCACAGCATCCCCTTGGTGGACGGCAGCCCGCCGCCCTGCTCGACCAGCGCCGCGCGCAGCGCGCGCGCGGTGGCCTTGAAGATGGCCTCCACGACGTGGTGCAGGTTGCGGCCGTAGCGGACGTTCACGTGCAGGCAGACGCGGGCGTGGTTCACGAAGGCCTGGAAGAAGTCGCGGGAGAGGTCCACGTCGAAGTTGCCGATGAACTTCTTGCCCGAGGGGAGGTTCGCGTTCCAGGTGAGGTGCGGCCGTCCGGAGAGGTCCACCACCGCCTCGACCAAAGCCTCGTCGAGCGGCACCACGGCGTGCCCGTAGCGGGCCAGCCCGGCCTTGTCGGCGGTGGCCTGCCGGAGCGCCTCGCCGAGGGCGATGCCCACGTCCTCGACGGTGTGATGGGCGTCCACGGCCAGGTCGCCCTCCGCCTCGACGCGCAGGGTGAGGCCGCCGTGGCGGGCGATCTGATCGAGCATGTGGTCGAAGAAGGGCACGCCGGTGGCGATCGACGCCTCGCCGGGGGCGAGCGTCAGCGCCACCTCCACCGCCGTCTCCTTGGTGCGGCGGCTGATCTGGCCCTTGCGGAGGGCCGGCTTCACTGGACCGCTGCGCGCAGGGCTGCGAGGCACTGTTCGTTCTCCTCTGGGGTGCCGGCGGTGATCCGCAGGCAGTTCTCGAGCGGGCCGGGGCGGGACAGGTTCCGCACCAGCACGCCCCTCGCGAGCATCCGCTCGTAGACGCCGCGGCCGTCCACCGGGGTCCGCACCAGCACGAAGTTGGCGTCGCTCGGGTAGACGGCGAGGCCGGACACGTCGCGGAGCCGGCGCTCGAGGTCCTCGCGGGCGGCGGTGACCCGGGCGATGCGCGCCTCGAGCCGGGCCGGGTTCGCCAGCAGCGCCCGGGCGAGCGCGATCGAGACCGCGTTCACGTTGTAGGGCAGCCGCACCTTGTCGAGCTGGGCGATGAGGTCGGGCGGGCCGACCAGCGCGCCGAGCCGCAGCGCGGCGAAGCCGATCTTGGAGAGCGACTTCATGACGCAGAAGCTCGCCCCCTCCTTCACCCGCGCCAGCTCGCTGCGGCCGGAGAAGTCGGCGTAGGCCTCGTCGGCCACGAACACGCCCCCGAACCGCTCGGCGAGCCGGCCCAGCACCGCCGAGTCGAAGCGGTTGCCGGTGGGGTTGTTGGGGGTGGCGAAGAGGGCCAGCGCCGGCTCCTCGCGCCGCATCGCCTCGGCGATGGCCGCCTCGTCGAGCTGGAAGCGGTCGTCGAGCGGCACCTTCACCGGCACCATGCCGCGGGCCAGCGCGGCGGCCTCGAAGGTGCCGAAGGTGGGCGTCGGGAAGAGGGTCTTCGCCGGCTTGCCCGCCCGGCCCGCGCCGAAGGCGGTGTAGAGGATCGAGATGATCTCGTCCGAGCCGTTGCCGAGGATGATCTGGTCGGGCGAGACCCGCCAGCGGACGGCCAGCGCCTCGCGCAGCGGGCGGCCGCTCACCTCCGGGTACCGGTGCACCAGCACCTCGGAGAGGGCCCCGGCCATGAGCTCCCGGTCCTCCTGCTCGAGGGGGAAGGAGCACTCGTTGGCGTCGAGCCGCACGAGGCCGGGCCGGTACTCGAAGGGCCGGTAGAGCTCGAGCCCGAAGACGGCCTCGCGCAGGTGATCCTTCCAGCTCATCGCCGCACCTCCCGCCGCGCGGGCTTGCCCTTCTTCCCGGCGGGCCGCTTGGCGCCGCTCTTCGTAGCGCCCGCGAGCGCGAGCCGCACCCGCACCGCCCGGGCGTGCCCCTCGAGCCCCTCCGCCATGGCGAGCGCGTCGAGCGATGGGGCCACCTCGGCGAGGGCCTTGGGGCTGAAGGAGAGCACGCTCATGCGCCGCCGGAAGGTGGCCACCGAGAGCGGGGACGCGAAGCGGGCGGTCCCGGCGGTCGGGAGCACGTGGGACGGGCCGGCGAGGTAGTCGCCGACCGCCTCCGGCGTGCTCGTGCCGCAGAAGACGGCGCCGGCGCGGGCGAGCTTCGGCACCCAGCGCGCCGCGTCGGGGAGGAGCAGCGCCAGGTGCTCGGGCGCGAACTCGTCGGCCAGCCGGATGGCCTCGGCCACGTTCTTCGCCACCACCACCGCGCCGCGGTCGTGGATGGAGCGGCTGGCGATCTCCTGGCGGGGCAGGTCGGCGAGCTGCCGGTCCACCTCGGCGAGCGCCGCCCGGGCGAGCTTCTCGGAGGAGGTGACCAGCACCGAGACCGCGCGGACGTCGTGCTCGGCCTGGGCGAGCAGGTCGGCGGCCACCTCGGCGGGCGCGGCCTCGCCGTCGGCGACCACCAGGATCTCGCTCGGCCCGGCGATCATGTCGATGTCGACCTTGCCGTAGACCAGCCGCTTGGCCGCGGCGACGTAGGCGTTCCCCGGGCCGCAGATCTTGTCCACCGCGGGGACGGTGGCGGTGCCGTACGCGAAGGCCGCCACCGCCTGGGCGCCGCCCATGCGGAACAGCCGCGAGACGCCGGCCACGTGGCAGGCGGCGAGCGTCCAGGCGTCCACCCCCCCGCCCCCCGTGCCGACCGGCGACGGCTTCGCCGCCGGCGAGCAGGCCACGATCTCGGCCACGCCGGCCACCTTGGCCGGGATGGCGGTGTGGAGCACGGTGGAGGGGTAGCGGGCGGTGCCGCCCGGGACGTAGAGGCCGACGCGCGCCAGCGGCCGCGACTCCTGGCCGAGGGTGGCGCCGATGCCGTCCCGCCTGGCGGGCACGAGCGAGTCGCTCTCGCGCCGGTGGAAGGCGGCGACTCGCTCGGCGGCGAGCTTCAGGGCCTTGCGCGCGGCAGGCGGCAGGCCCTTGAAGGCGCGGGCGAAGTCGGCCGGGCCGAGCGCGAGCCCGGCGGCGTTGGGCGGGGAGAAGCCGTCGTAGCGGGCGGTGTACTCGAGCAGCGCGGCGTCGCCGCGGCGGCGGACGTCGTCGACGATGCGCGCCGCCGCCTCGCGGACCGGCGCCTCGTCCTCGTCCGAGCCGCGGGCGCACAGGCGGGTCCAGCGTTCCTGGAAATCGGGGTCGCGGGTGCGGAAGATCTGCAACGGAGGGCTCCTCCCAAAAGAGCCCCTCCTTATAGTCCAAAGCCGCCGGTGTGGGGAGGTGGCGAGCCCTGCGGGGCGCGGCCCCGCGCGGTTAGGAAGAGGTCGTGCCCGAACCGCTGCTCTTCACCGTCGGCTACCAGGGTCGCACGGTCAAGGCGCTCGTCCAGCGACTGCGCGAGGCCGGGGTGACCCGGGTGCTCGACGTGCGCTTCTCGCCGGCCTCGCCCAAACCCGGCTTCTCGGGCCCGGCGCTGCGCCGGGCGATGGAGCGGGCGGGGCTCGAGTACCGGGGGCTGCCGGAGGTGGGCAATCCCTTCCGCGAGGAGGCGGCCGCGGACCTCGCCGGCGCGCTGGCGCGGTACCGGGCCCACCTGGCGGAGCGGCCGCACCTCCTGCCGGTGGTGCTCGAGGCCGCGGCGGGCGCGCGGACCGCCCTGCTCTGCAGCGAGGCCAACCCCTCGCGCTGCCACCGCTCGGTGCTCGCCGAGGCGCTGGCGGCGGCCGCGCCCGGCCTGCGGATCGTGAACCTGTAGCCCCGCGCCCGCCCGTCAGCAGCCCGGCCCGAAGGACCAGCGCCAGCGCCCGCCGGTCTTCTGGAAGCAGACCTCCGGCACGTAGTCGAGGTTCGCGGCGTGGAAGTAGGTGCAGGCGAAGCCGCCGTTGCGCTCGTCCGGCTGGCGCACCTCGATCTGCAGCCCCCGGGCGCGCTTCAGGAACTCGACGAAGGAGTAAGGGGCGGGGCGGCGCTTCGCCTGCCGCACCATCTCGCGGGTGCTGAAGATGGAGGCGTGGAGCCAGCTCCCCGGGCCCTCGAGGTAGCCGGGCAGGTCGCGGCGGGCGTACTGCTCCTCGCCGCAGCTGATCCCGGCCGGGCTGGCCATCTCGAGCAGCGCCGGCACGTCCCGGCGGCGAGCCGCCGAGGCGAAGCGCTGCGCGGCCCGGCGGACCGGCTCGGGGCGCGGCATCTCGACGCCCGCGGAGCGCGGAGCGGAGGCGAGGAGGTGGACGAGGGCGAGGAGCGGGAGCATCGGCTTCGGGCGGTGGACCGTAGCAGCGATCGGCCGGGCGCGGAACCACCTTTCCGCGATAGATTCGGGCCACCATGGCCGACCGCACCGACCTGTGGCTCCAGAACTACGTGGACGAGCGCGACGGGGCCGCGCTGTACGAGGGGCTGGCCCGGGTGGAGCGCGATCCGGAGCGGGCGCGGAGCTTCCGCGAGCTCGCCGAGGGAGAGCGGCGCCACTGCGAGGTCTGGCGGCGCAAGCTCGAGAAGGCCGGCCACCCGCTGCCCTCGGAGCTCCCCTCCTCGCGGATCCGGGTCCTCATCTGGCTCGCCCGCCGGCTCGGCACCGCGGCGGTGCTGCCCATGGTGGTGGAGACCGAGACCGGCGACGCCGACAAGTACGAGCGGCAGGGCGGCGAGGCGGAGCTGGCCATCGCCGAGGAGGAGAAGGAGCACCGCAAGGTGCTGGTGGGCATGGGGCAGGGCGCGCCGGCCGAACCGCGCGGCCTCATCGCCACCCGCGAGCGCTGGCACCGGGGCGGCCGCGCCGGGGCCATCCGCGCCGCCATCTTCGGCATGAACGACGGGCTCATGTCGAACCTGTCGCTGGTGCTCGGGGTCGCCGGGGCCGGCGCCGAGCCCCGGCAGCTCCTCGTGACCGGCTTCGCCGGCCTGCTGGCCGGCTCCTGCTCGATGGCGGTCGGCGAGTACACCTCGGTCGCGAGCCAGCGCGACCTGCTCACCCGGCAGGTGGAGATCGAGAGGCGCGAGATCGCCGAGGCCCCGGAGGAGGAGGCGGCCGAGCTGGCGCTCATCCTCAAGGGCAAGGGGGTCTCCACCGAGCAGGCGAGCCGCACCGCCGCCGAGATCTTCAAGCGCCCGGAGCAGGCGCTCGACACCCTGGTGCGCGAGGAGCTCGGGCTCGACCCCGACGACCTGGGCTCGCCCCTCGAGGCGGCGCTCTCGAGCTTCGCCATGTTCGCGCTCGGGGCCGTCGTGCCGGTGCTCCCCTTCCTCTTCACCCGCGGCCTGACCGCGGTCGCGCTCAGCGCCGGGCTCTCCTTCCTCGTGCTCGCGAGCGTGGGCGCGCTGGTGGGCTTCCTCTCCGGGACGAGCGTGGTCCGCTCGGTGGCGCGCACCGTGGGACTGGCGGCGCTCGCGGGCGCGGTCACCTACGGCGTCGGGCGGCTCTTCGGCGCCCGGCTCGACTGAGCGGCCCCTCCCGCGCGCTCCCGCCCGCGCCGCCGCCGGCGCGCGGCGTAGTAGCGCGAGATCTTGTGCAGGCTGAAGCGGTTCATGGTCACCGAGTGGGTGACGAGCGCGTTCAGCCGGTCGAGGTCGTGGAACCAGGGCGGGACGTGCACCGGCCCGGCGCAGAGCCCCTCGTCCACCAGCTCCCGCACCAGCTCGGCGTCGTCCACGCTCATCTTCCCCGCCAGGAAGGCGCGCACGAGGTCGAGGTCGCGCTGCTCCAGCGCCGAGCGGATGAAGTTGAAGGTCCGGCAGTAGCCGCGCTGGTAGGCGGCGTCCTTGGTGAACGGGGCGCCGCCCTCGACCACCCCGCCCCGGAAGACCCGCTCGCTCATGAGCGCCGCCCGGTGAGGAGGGAAGCGGGTCGCGAGGTACTGGAAGACCTCCAGGTAGTCGGCGCCGCGGGCCGCCATGTCGATGGCGATGGTCCGCTCCCCGAGCTCGATGTAGCGCTCGTCGGTGATGTTGCCGGAGAGGTACTCGGAGACGATCCCGCCGCCCTCCTGCGACTCGGTGTGGCGCGGCAGCCCCACCCGGAGCACCGAGAGCACCGGCTGGGCCCCGCCGTTCACCGAGGTGAGCACGTGCCACAGCCCCTCGTGGTGGGCGAGCGCGCGCACCTGCCGCGGCGAGAAGACCGCCCCCTTGCGGATGGCCACCCGGGTCGCGCCGGCGGCGGCGTTGGCGGTGAGCCGGAGCCGCTCCTGCACCTGGATCCGGTCGCCCAGCACCGGCGCGCAGAGCTGCCGGATCTGCTCGGCCGCCTCGGCGCTGCCCACGCTCTGCTCCTCGCCCCCGGCGCGGGGCCGGGCCGCCCAGAGCCGGGCGATGGCGAGGTTGTCGGCGTTGTTGTCCGGGAAGCGGTCGCGCGGGTCGCCGAAGAGCCGGCGCGAGATCTCGTAGAAGCGGTGGGTGCCGCGCGCGGCGAGCAGGTCCACCACGGTCGCGAACTCGTCGCACTTCTCCCGGAGCAGCCGCTCGACCGGGTTGCGCCCGCGGATCCGCTTCCGCAGCGCCTGCAGCTCCCGGACCTTGCCGGCCGGATCGTACTCGAGGGGCGGGTACTCGGGGCGGGGCAGCTCGGCGGCGCCGTCCTTGAAGAAGCGCTCGTGGACGGCCGGGTCCCAGTTGATGGCCTTGAGGATGCGGACCGGCTTCTGCGCGGCGACCAGCTCGTCGGAGAGGCGGCGCAGGTACTCGGGGCCGGTGACGGCGCTCACGAGGGAACGATAGCACGCTCGGTCTCGGTCGCACGGCGGCCCGGGACCGCGGCGCGACCGCGCGGCCGCGCGGCGGACCTCCGGGCGGGGGCACGAGACCGGAAATGGCGGGCGTTGGCGACGGCACGCCGGTTGCTGTTCGCCCCGGCACGAAAGGAGCTTCCATGGATCCCATCAGCCAAGTCCACGTCGCCCCCACCACCGAGCGGACCGCCGCGCGCAGCCGCTTCGACCAGGCCGTCGAGAGCGCCAAGGCCCAGCTCGCGCGCGGCGCCGTCGCCAGCGTCGAGGTGGCCTCCCCGTTCCTGCCCGGCGGCCCGGTGCTCTCGGCGGCGGTGCGCGGCGCCGTCGGCCCCGGAGAGGCGCTCCGCTCCTCGACGAAGGGCACGAGCAGCGGCGCGGGGACGCGGGCGCCGTCCGGCGGCGCCGGAGGCGTCGGCTCCGGCTCCGGCGGAGCGGCCGGGACGGGCGGGGACATCCTCGAGGCGACCCGCGCCCTCCAGGCCGAGTCGCAGAGCATGAACCTGCAGTTCCTGCAGCTGCAGGAGAGCATGCAGGCCGAGAGCCGCGAATTCACGGCGCTCAGCAACGTGATGAAGGTGAAGCACGACACCGCCAAGGCGGCCATCAACAACATCCACTGAGGAGCGCTCCGTGACCCCCGTCTCGCTCGCGGCGCCCTCCTCCGGACCCGCCGCCACCCCGCCCTCGCGCCCCGGCTTCGGCGCCGTCCTCGAGGCGCGCAGCTTCCGGCTGCCCGAGGCCGGCGCGGCGCCCACCGGGGGTGCCCGCGCCGCGGCGCGGGAGGCGCTGCGCTCGCTCGAGCGCGCCCGGGAGCGGCTCGACCGGCTCCTCGAAGGCAGCCGGGCCGGGCGGAGCTGCACGGTCCGCGAGCTGCTCGACATCCAGCGGGAGGCTTGCGGGTACGCCCAGCGGGTCGAGCTCGCCGCCAAGGTGGTCGAGCAGGGCGCGCAGACGGTGAAGCAGGCCGTGAACACCCAGGTTTGAGGCGCGCCGTGATCCCCTGCCGCCGCGCCCTCGCCCTCTTCCTGCTCGCCAGCGCCTGCGGGGGCAGCGAGGAGATCCTCCACGGGCTCGACGAGCCCCAGGCGAACCAGGTGCTGGTGGCGCTCGAGGAGGCGGGCCTGGGCGGCCGCAAGGAGCGGGCCGACGGGGCCGAGGCGGGCTGGACCGTGCTCGTGCCGTCCGGGGCGGCGGGGCGGGCGCAGCGGCTCCTCGCCGAGCGCGAGTTGCCGCGGCCCCGGCCGCCCGGGTTCGGCGAGGTCTTCGGGAAGGGCAGCATGGTGCCTTCGGCCGCCGAGGAGCGCGCGCTCTACCTCCATGCCCTCGCCGGCGAGCTGTCGCGCAGCGTGGAGGCCATCGACGGCGTGGTCCAGGCGCGCGTGCACCTGGCCCTCCCGGAACCGAACCCGCTGCGCGCCGAGGCGGCGCCGGCCCCCCGGGCGGCGGTGCTGGTGAAGTCCCTCCCCGGCGCACGCGACCGGCTCGCCGCCCTCTCGGGCGGCATCCAGGCCCTGGTGGCCGGGGCCGTCGCCGGGCTCGAGCCGGGGGCGGTCTCGGTGGTCGTGGCCGAGGCGGTCGGCTCCCCGCGCGCCCAGCCCGAGCCTCGAGCCCGCCCGCGCTGGGCGCTGGCCGCGGGGGTGGTGGCCGCGCTCGCCGGCCTCTCGTTGCTCGGCCATTCCCTGCGCGGCGTCCTCTCCCTTCCTCCGGTTCCGGGGTGGCCATGGCGAAAGCGCTGACGCTCACGCCCGCCGACCTGCGGCTGGCCGCCCTCGCCGGCACCTACCTGCGCGCGCCCGGTCCGGCGCTGTCGCGCCTGCGCGTCCCCGCCGCCGAGCCGCTCACGGCCGAGGCGACGCGGCTCGCCGCCGCTCCGCGCCGCGAGCGGCTCCTGGCGCTGCACCGGGCCTGCTCCGCCGCCCGGCCGGCCCCCGCCAGCCTCGAGGCCGCGTTCGCCCGCGAGCGCGGCCGGCTCGCGTCCCTGCTGCGCGAGGCGGCCCGGAGCCAGGCCGGCTCGGGCAGCGGCCCGCTCCTGCGGCTCTGCCTGGAGCGGCTCCACCGAGAAGGGAGCGTCCCGTGAGCGATGCCGCCGTCGTCCTCCCCTTCGAGCTGCCGGTGGTCTCGCGCGGGCACGCCGCGCTCACGCCGGGTGCCTGCGCGGCCGGGCTGGCCGCGGCGGAGCGGATCGCCGCCGGCCTCTCGGAGTTCCTGCTGGTCCCGGTCCGGATCGAAGCCCGGCCGCTGCCCGGCCCCGCCCGCCCGCTCGCCGGCGCCACCCGCCTGGCGATCGACCTCGCCGCCCTCCCGGGCGCGGCGGTCCTCGAGCTCGAGTCAGCCTTCGTCGCCCGGGTGGTGGATCGGTTCGCCGGCGGCGACGGCCAGCTCCCGGCGGCGCTCGCCCTCACCCCCATGGAAGAGAGCGCCCTCGAGCTCCTCGTGCTCCTCGCCCTCGACGCGCTCGGTTCCGCGTCGCTGCCGGAGCGGCTGCTGGCGCCGCGCCTGGTGCGCGCGGGCGCGGAGCCGGAGAGCCCGCTCGTGGTCGCCCTCGATCTCGGCGCCGGGCCCGAGCGCGGCAAGGGTCAGCTCCTCCTCCCTCCGGCGGCGGTGCGCGCCCTGGGAGCGGCGGTCGAGCTGTCCGCGCCCGCCGCCCGGCTCCCCCTCGAAGGCCGGCTCTGCCAGGGCAGCGCCTCGCTCACGGCCGAGGAGCTCGCGGAGCTCGCTCCCGGAGACGTGGTGCTCACCGGCGACGACGGCCGCGCTGCGCTCCGGTTCCCGGGCGGGCTGGAGATCCGGGGCCGCGTCGAGGAGGAGGTCTTTCACGTGGAGGAGCTCGCCGTGGACGAACGAACCGCCGCCTTTCCCATCACCCTCGCCGTCGAGCTGGGGCGCGTGCCCCTGACGCTCGGCGACCTGGCGCGGCTCGCTCCGGGCAGTACGCTCCCGCTCCCGATCGGGCGGCGCGGCCTCGTCACCTTGCGGACCGGCGAGCGCGCCGTCGCGCGCGGCGAGCTCTGCGACGTGGACGGCGCCATCGGGGTGCGCATCCTCTCGCTCGGCGACGGGGAGCTCCCGTGATCGCGCCGTCCCTTCCGGGCCGCCGGCCGCTGGCGGCGCTCGTCGCCGCGCTCTCGCTCGGCGCGCTCGCGGCCGGCGCCTCCCTGGCCGGCTTCGCCGGGGCGGGGCTGCGGGCCTCCGCGGTGGTGGGCGCGCTCGGCTGCGCCGCGCTCCTCCTCGGCCGGCCACCGCGCTCCTGCGCCGCGGCGGCGCTGGCCGTGCTCGAGTCCCGGCCGCTCGGGCGCGAGGCCGGGGTGGCGCTCCTCTCGTGCGCGGGGCGGCGGTGGCTGGTCGGCTGGGGAGCGCGCGGCGTGACCCTCCTCTCCGAGCTGCCGCCGCGACTCGAGGAGGGGCGGTGAGCGCCCTCGCCGCCGTCCCGCTGCTCACCGCCGGGCCCGCCGCCGAGCACCCGGCGGAGACCCTCCTGCTGCTCGGCGCGATGGCGCTCCTCCCCGCCGCCTTCGTCACGCTCACCTCGTTCCTGAAGATGGCGGTCGTCCTGGGGGTGGCCCGCTCGGCGCTGGGCGCGCCGCAGGTGCCGCCGAGCAGCGCGGTGACCGGGCTGGCGCTGCTCCTCACCTGCACGGCCATGGCGCCGGTGGCCGAGGCGAGCTGGCGCGCGG
>JAJXVM010000353.1 GCA_021782135.1 Myxococcales bacterium
GGCGCTGGGGCGGGCGCGGGGGCGGGCGCGGGGGCGGGCGCCGGCCCGGATCCGGCGCCGGCCGGCCGGCAGTACCCGCCGGCGCCTCCGGCGGTGAGCCCGGTGGAGGGGCTGATCGACCTGCACGTCCACTGCGCGCCGGACGTCTTCGGCCGGGCGCTCGACGACGACGACGCGGCCCGGACCTTCCGCGACCGCGGGATGGAGGGGTTCGTCCTCAAGGGGCACACGGTGGTCACGGCCGACCGGGCCTGGCTGGCCCGCCGCCACGTGCAGGGGATCCAGGCCTACGGCGGCCTGGCCCTCAACGGCGCCGCCGGCGGGCTCAACCCCGAGGCGGTGGAGTGGATGGCGCGGATGCAGGGCTCGTACGGGCGCCTGGTCTGGTTCCCGACCTTCGACGCCGACCACCACGTGCGCCACTTCCGGAACGGGCCGGCCGGGATCGGCGTCCTCGACGCGGCCGGCGAGCTGGTGCCGGCGGCGCGGCGGGTGCTCGAGGCCTGCGCCCGCAACCGGCTGGTGGTCTGCACCGGCCACCTCTCCGCCCCCGAGGCGCTCGCGGTGGTGCGCGCGGCGCGCGAGGCCGGCTGCGATCGCGTCAGCGTGACCCACGCCATGATGGAGGTGCCCAACTTCACGCGGGAGCAGCTGCGCGAGGCGGCGGCGCTCGGGGCGAAGCTGGAGCTGGCCGCGCTCGGCCTGCTCATGGGCCCCGACGCGCACCTGCCCTGGATGCGCGAGTGGCGCCGCGTCAGCCACCGCGAGATGGCGGAGGCGATCCGCGCCCTCGGCGCCGGGAGCTTCCACCTCTCGACGGACCTCGGGCAGCTCGGGAACCCCGTCCCGGCGGACGGCTACGCGCTGCTCGTCGAAGGGCTCCTGGCCGAGGGGATCACGCGCGACGAGATCCGGACCATGGGGCGGGAGGTGCCGGGCGCGCTGCTGCTCGGCTGATTCTACGGCTGCGCGCCGGAAAGCGAAATGACGCTGGTCGAGCCCGGCGCGGGCGCGCTCACGGTCGAGGACCAGGCCAACTTCCTCGCGCCCGCGGCGGCCCGGTCTACGTCCCCAGCGCCGGGTTCCGCGCCGGCCCGGCCACGCGGCGCAGCCGGTTCCGATCGGTGTGGTGGAACGGCTCGGGCCGGCCGGCGACCTGCAGCACCGTGTCCTGCTCGTAGGAGAGGGTGCCGTCGGGCTCCACCCCCACGGTGGCGGTGTACTCGAGCGTGCGGAAGTTCTCGTGCAGGAAGGGCGCGGAGCAGATGCCGTTGGTCGGCGAGCCGAGCTCGGCCCGCACCGTGAACCGGCGCGCCGCCGGCTCGGCCACGCCCGTCGCCATCGCCACCTGCCCGCGCGGGATGGTGACGGTCTGGATCAGGGCCCGGGTGGCCGGCTCCCAGAGCCAGTAACCCACCTGATCGTGGAAGGTGGGCACCTCGTCGAGCTTGTTCACGTGGACGTGGTAGCGCAGCCCGTAGAGGAGCTGCGGGCCGTTGGCCTGCGGGTCGATGGGCACGAACTCGATCCGCTCCCGGTAGGGCTCCTCCTCGGTCCCCTCGGCCACCGGGTGCACGTCGGCGCCCTGGCCCTCCCAGACGCCGGCGAGCGGCGCCAGCGGGCCGAGGTTGCGCAGGGTGTCGAGGTCCACCTCCTCGGGCTCGGTGAAGATGTCGCGGGTCGGGGGCATCGGCCGTTCATAGCCGGCGCCGCGCCCGCGCGCCTGCCCCGCTCAGGAGAGGATCCGCAGCCCGCTCCCCTGGGGCGCCTTCCGCGCCGCGAGCGGCCGGTCCGCGGGCTTGGGCCCGCGCGCCACCACCTTGCCGGCGAGGTCGTAGTCACCGGCCTCGGTGATCT
This sequence comes from Myxococcales bacterium, assembly GCA_021782135.1. Lineage (GTDB taxonomy): Bacteria > Myxococcota > Myxococcia > Myxococcales > Anaeromyxobacteraceae > Anaeromyxobacter_B. The sequence continues at coordinate 1,858 of JAJXVM010000353.1, forward strand.
CGAGCGTGACGAGCTGCCCGGGGTAGACCGCCCCGCCGCCGTCGGCGACGTCGTTCACGTAGGTCACGCCGTCGATCTCCGGCGCCTGCTGGGCGTGGCGGCCGGCGAGCAGGTGCTCCGACTCCTCGCTCGCGCCCTCCACCAGCACCTCGAGCCGCCGGCCCACCAGCGCCCGCTGGTGCGCGCGGGCGATCTCCTGCTGCACCTCCATCACCGCCGCGTAGCGCGCCTTCTTCACCGCCTCCGGCACCTGGTCCGGCATCTCGCCGGCCAGGGTGCCCTCCTCGCGCGAGTACTCGAACACGCCGAGCCGCTCGAAGCGCTGCTCCTCCACGAAGCGGAGCAGGTCCTGGAAGTCCTCCTCGGTCTCGCCGGGCAGGCCGACGATGAGCGAGGTGCGCAGCGCGATCCCCGGGACCCGGGCCCGCAGCTTCGCGAGCAGCTCGCGCATGAAGCGGGAGTCGCGCCCGCGCCGCATCGAGCGGAGCAGCCGGTCGGAGGAGTGCTGCAGCGGCATGTCGAGGTACTTCACGATCTTCTCCTCGCGCGCGATGACGTCGACGAGGGCGTCGGGGAAGTCGCGAGGGTAGGCGTAGTGGAGCCGGATCCAGCGGATCCCCTCCACCTTGCACAGCTCCGGCAGGAGGTGGTGCAGCCGCACCTTGCCCGGGAGGTCCTGGCCGTAGGCGGTGAGGTCCTGCGCCACCAGCGACAGCTCCACCGTCCCCTGGGCGGCGAGCGCCTCGGCCTCGGCGAGGATGTCGTCCACCGGGCGCGAGCGCTGCGGGCCGCGCAGCGCCGGGATGATGCAGAAGGCGCAGGCGTTGTCGCAGCCCTCGCTGATCTTGAGGTAGGCGGTGTGCGAGGGGAGCGAGTTCACCCGCGGGGTGGAGGCGGCGTGGACGAAGTCGGGGTCGGGGACCACCACCCGCTTCGCCTGCGCGTCGCCCACGATCCGGGCGATGTCGGCGTAGGCGCCGGTGCCGACGAAGTGGTCCACCTCGGGCAGCTCGCGCGCCAGCTCCTCGTGGTAGCGCTGGGTGAGGCAGCCCGCGACCACGAGCTGCTTGCAGCGCCCCTCGCGCTTCAGCTCGGTCATCGCCAGGATGGCCTGGATCGACTCCTCCTTGGCGCTCTCGATGAAGCCGCAGGTGTTGACGACGATGACCTCGGCCTCGGCCGGATCCTGGGTGAGCCGGTAGCCGGCGTCGGAGAGGGTGCCGAGCATCACCTCGCTGTCGACCCGGTTCTTGGGGCAGCCGAGGGTGTGCATGTAGACGCGCGTGCTCATGGAGGGCGGCCGATCTAACAGGTCGGCGCCCCCGATCGCAACGCGAGCGCCCGCCGCCCCGCCCGGCCTCCGGGCGCGCGCCCGAG
>JAJXVM010000061.1 GCA_021782135.1 Myxococcales bacterium
CGCCACGGTGGCGGCGGCGCTGGCCGAGGCGGGCGGCGCCGGCGCCGAGCGCGAGCTGGCCCTCTGCCGCGCCGCCCTGGCCCGCCGGCTGCGCGGCGCCGATCCCGCCTCGCTCGACGAGAGGCTCCGCGCCCGCCACGCCCGCTTCCTCGCCGGCCGCGGGTTCTCCGGGGGCGCGGTCGCCCGCGCGCTCGGGATGGGGTGGGCCCCGGAGGAGGAGTGAGGTCTCCTCTCCTCTCCCGCGACGCGGGGGAGGGCCGGGGATCTCCAGCCAGGCGCCCGGAGCGCGCCAGCCGGTCCGTGCGCGGATTGGGGGCGAGCCCGCCCGCCCCGGCGGCGCGCGGCCGGGGGCGTCACCAGCCCAAATCGCTTGTGCCGGCGCCCTGTTATCGTTGTTGCCGGCCCCCGGGATGGGCTATCGTGCGCCTTCCATGCGCCGCGCTCTCGTCCTCGCCTTCCTCCTCGCCGCCTGCGGCAGCTCCCGCGTCTCGCTCACGGGAGACATCCAGTACGGCAAGACCGCCGAGGAGGACTACAGCGGCGGGTTGCAGGAGATGAAGGAGCACAACTGGACCGAGGCGGTGAAGCTCTTCGAGCACGCCCGCACCAAGTACCCCTTCTCGAAGTTCGCCGCGATGTCCGAGCTGGCGCTCGCCGACGTGAAGTACGAGCAGGAGGCCTTCGTCGAGGCGGCGGAGGCCTACGACTCCTTCGTGAAGCTCCACCCCACCCACGAGAAGGCGGACTACGCCGCCTTCCGCGCCGCCGAGTCGCTCTACAAGGACGCGCCCACCAGCATGTTCCTCTTCCCGCCGGCCTACGAGAAGGATCAGGCGGAGCTCGCGAAGGCGGCCCAGCGCTTCACCGACTTCATCAAGACCTGGCCCTCCTCGACGTACAAGCCGGAGGCCGAGAAGCTCCTCCTCGACACGCGCAACCGGCTCGCCGAGCACGAGTGGTACGTGGCGGACTTCTACGCCAGCCGCGACCGCTGGCCGGGGGTCGCCGGCCGGCTCGAGGCGCTGGTGCGCGACTACCCGGGGACGCAGCACGAGGTGGAGGCCCTGCTGCGCCTCTCCGACATCTACGCCAACAAGCTCGACGACCGGTACCGCGCCCGGCAGGCGCTCCAGCAGCTCATCTCGCGTCACCCCAACGCGGCGCGGGCCGCGGGGGCGGAGAAGCGGCTTGAGGCGCTCCGCTGAGGAGCGGCGGCGCGCCGGCCGCCTCGGCGCGCCCTACCTCGTCCCCACCCTCGCCGCCGCCGCGGCCGCGGCCCTGCTCTGGGCGGGGCGCGACCGGCTCGCCGCGCTCGGCGCGCGGACGCTCGAGAGCCCGGAGACGCAGGTCCGCCGCGCGGTGGCCAACCTGGCCCGCGCCCATCTCGAGGACGTCTACGGATACCGCGCCGGCGGCACCGCCGAGCTCGCCCCGGCCCGCTACCGGGACGTCGCCGTGTCCTTCGACGGCCCGAAGGCGCTCGTCACCGCGCAGCTCGAGGCCGAGGGGCACGTGGACTGGCGCGGCACCTCGGCCTCGATCGCCTACCTCGGGCGGGAGCGCTTCCACCTCCACCCCTGCAGCATCGCGCTCTGGTGCGCCGAGGGCGAAGGCTACGACCGGCTCCGCGGCGTGCTGCTCGCCCTCTTCCGCCGGCAGGACGCCTTCGAGGGCCGCGACGCCGGGGCCTTGGGGCAGCTCGTGTCGGAGCGGTACCGGGACGGCGGCGAGGACCGGGCGGGGGCGCTGCGGCGGCTGGCCGGCGCGCTCGCCAGCGAGCCCGGCGCGCGGGTGCGGGTCGTCGCCTGGCAGATCCGGGCCGACCGGGACGAGGCGCAGGCGGGCGAGGACCAGGAGCGGACCGCGCCCGGGCGTCCGCCGAGGCGCGCCCGCGCCTTCTACCGGCTGGTCCGCGAGGACGGCCGCTGGCGCTTCGTCGGGGGGCTCTGATCCGGCTCCACCTCCCGTGTCGCGCGCCCGCCGGGCGACGTCCCTTGCCCCGCGCCGCCGAGGGCGCTATGTCGGACGGCCATGGACCAGGCGGCGAAGATCCGGCTCACCAGCCTCAGTCACGGCGCGGGTTGAGCCTGCAAGATCCGCCCGGCGGATCTGGCGCAGGTGCTGCGCCACCTCGAGAAGAACCACGACCCGCGGGTGCTCGTCGGCCACGAGACGCACGACGACGCCGCCGTGTACCAGCTCTCGCCCTCGCGGGCGATCGTGGAGACGGTCGACTTCTTCACCCCGGTGGTGGACGACCCGTACTGGTTCGGCCGCATCGCCGCCGCGAACGCGTTCTCGGACGTCTGGGCCATGGGGGCGCGGCCGCTCTTCGCGCTCAACCTGGTCTGCTTCCCGGTGAAGACGCTCTCGATGGACGTGCTCGCCGAGATCCTGCGGGGCGGCGCCGACACCGCCCGCGAGGCGGGCGCGCCCATCCTCGGCGGCCACAGCATCGACGACCCGGAGCCGAAGTACGGGCTGGCGGTGACCGGCGAGGTCCACCCGCGCCACGTGCTGCGGAACGTGGGCGCGAAGCCGGGGGACCGGCTCCTGCTCACCAAGCCGCTCGGGGCCGGGATCGTCACCACCGCCATCAAGCGCGACGTGGCCCCGCGCGAGGTGGCGGCGGTGGCCGTGGAGGTGATGGCGGAGCTGAACCGGGTCGCCGGCGAGGTGCTGGCCGGGAGCGGCGCGGTCCACGCGCTCACCGACGTGACCGGCTTCGGCCTGCTGGGGCACGCCTGGGAGATGGCCGAGGGCTCCGGGGTGAAGCTGCGGCTCTCCGCCCGCCGCGTGCCGGTCCAGGAGGGCGTGCGCGAGCTGGCCGCCCGCGACGTCGTGCCGGGGGGGACCAAGGCCAACCTGGCCTGGGTCGAGCAGCACACCGCCTTCGCGCCGGAGGTGGAGCCCGCCACGCGGCTGGTGCTCGCCGACGCGCAGACCAACGGCGGGCTGCTCGCCGCGGTCCCGGAGGCGCGGGCCGACCGGCTGCTGCGGGCGCTCGAGCGCGCCGGGGTGCGCGCCGCCGAGATCGGCGAGGCGGTGGAGGGCGAGGCCGGCCTCGAGGTGCTCGGGTAACCCCCTCGCGCGCCCCGGCCCGCGCCGGTGCTACAATCCGGCCGCCGTGCCGCGCCCGCTCCTGCTCGCCCTCGCGCTCCTCCTCGCCCCGGCCGCCGCGCCCGCCGCCTCCGCTCCGCTGGTGGTGGTCGTCGATCCCGGCCACGGCGGCGAGAAGGACGGCGCGGTCGCGCCGACCGGCGCCAAGGAGAAGGACCTCGCGCTGGCCATCGCGCGCAAGCTGGCGGCGCGGCTGCGCGCCGGAGGGGCCGAGGTCTTCCTCACCCGCGACGGGGACGCCTCGGTGGACCTGGCACACCGCCCCGCCCTCGCCAACTCCCGCGAGGCCGACCTGTTCGTCTCCATCCACCTCAACTCCATGCCCGGCCGGGCCCGCGCCACCACGCGCGGCGTGGAGACCTACTTCCTCTCGGTGGACGCGAGCGACGCCAACGCGCACGCGGTGGCCGCGCGCGAGAACGCCGACAAGCTGGCCGGGGGCGCGCCGTTCGACCCCGCCGATCCGGTCGGCGGCATCCTCGCGGATCTGCAGGACGAGGCCGCCCTGGCCGGCAGCTCGCGCCTGGCGTACGCCATCCACGAGCGGGTGATCGCCCGCACCGGCGAGCCCGACCGCGGCGTGAAGCAGGCGCCCTTCTACGTGCTCGCCGGCGCGCGCATGCCGGCGGTGCTGCTCGAGCTGGGCTTCGTGAGCCAGCCGGCCGAGGCGCGGCGGCTCGCCGACCCCGCCTACCAGGAGCTGCTCGCGCAGGCGGTGGCGGAAGGAATCGCCGCGTGGCGCCGGCCGGTCGCCGCCGCTATCATGCGCGGCCCATGACCCGCTCCTTCGGACGCAGCGACCTCGACCTCCGCCCCGTCTCCCTCGAGCCCCGCGTGAACAAGCACGCCGAGGGCTCCTGCCTGGCCCGCTTCGGCGACACCCAGGTGCTCTGCACCGCCTCGGTGGAGGAGCGCGTCCCCCCGCACGTGCTCGGCACCGGCGCCGGCTGGGTCACCGCCGAGTACGGCATGCTCCCCCGCAGCACGCACGAGCGCATGGCCCGCGAGGCGGCCCGCGGCAAGCAGGGCGGGCGCACCCTCGAGATCCAGCGGCTCATCGGCCGGGCGCTGCGCGCCGCCATGGACCTGCGGGCGCTCGGCCCGCGCACGGTGACGGTGGACTGCGACGTGATCCAGGCCGACGGCGGCACCCGCACGGCGGCCATCACCGGCGGCTTCGTGGCCCTCGCCCTGGCGGTGCGCGCCCTGCAGGGCAGGAAGCTCTCCGCCAGCGCGCGGCCGGTGCAGCGCCACGTGGCGGCGGTGAGCGTCGGGATCGTGGACGGGGCGGTGCGGCTCGACCTCGACTACGAGGAGGACTCGACCGCCGAGGTGGACATGAACGTGGTCGCGACCGGCGAGGGGGCGCTGGTGGAGGTGCAGGGCACCGCCGAGGGGAAGGCCTTCCGCCGGGAGGACCTCGACCGGATGCTCGACGCCGCCCTCGGCGGGATCGCGCGGCTCAAGGCGGCGCAGGAGGCGGCGCTGCGGTGATCCGGCTCTTCTTCGGCACCAGCAACGGCGGCAAGCTCCGCGAGCTGCGGCGGCTCGTCGCCGGGCTCCCGGTGGAGGTGATCTCGCCGGAGGACCTCGGCCGGCCGCTCCCGGAGGTGGTCGAGGACGGCCTCACCTTCCGCGAGAACGCCGAGAAGAAGGCGGCCGCCTTCGCCCGCTTCGCCGGGACCTGGGCCCTGGCCGACGACTCCGGGCTGTGCGTGGACCTCCTCGCCGGACGCCCCGGCGTGTACAGCGCCCGCTGGTCCGAGCTCGACCCGCCGCGCGGCGCCGCCAGCCCGGCCTGCGCGCTCGGCGAGGCGGGGCGGTGCGAGCTGGGCGCGGAGGGCTCGCGCGGGCTGCGGGACGAGCGCAACAACGACAAGCTCCTCGAGGAGCTCGCCGGGGTCCCCGACGACCGGCGCGGGGCGGCCTACGTGGCGGTGCTGGCGCTGGCCCGCCCCGATGGGACCATCCAGGCCTCGGTGGAGGGCGACTGCCGGGGGCGCATCGGCCGCGCGCGCCGGGGAGACGGGGGCTTCGGCTACGACCCGCTCTTCCTGCCGGAGGGGGGCGAGGGCCGCACCATGGCCGAGCTCGCCCCGGAGGAGAAGGACGCCGTCTCCCACCGCGGGCGGGCCTTTCGCGCGCTTCGTCCGCTGCTCGGGCAGCTACCGTTTGACAAGAGCGAGAGGCAAGGCTAGTAACAGCCGTTCTTCAGCCGGGGCGGTCGCCGCTCCGGACGCTCCGGGGCGTAGCGCAGCCTGGTAGCGCGCCTGCCTTGGGCGCAGGAGGTCGCGGGTCCGAATCCCGCCGCCCCGATTCTTTGACAAGATGTGGATGGTGCCGGGCAAGACTTCGCGCCCGTAGCTCAGCTGGACAGAGCGTCGGCCTTCGAAGCCGCAGGTCGGGGGTTCGACTCCCTCCGGGCGCGCCAGCTTCGGACTTTCGTTGGTTTACGGTGAGTATAGCTCAATCGGTAGAGCACTGGACTGTGGATCCGGGGGTTAAGGGTTCGAGCCCCTTTACTCACCCCATTTTCTTCCTCCTCGCCGGAGGAGGGCCGGAGGCGGCCCGCGACCTGCGCCCGTAGCTCAGCTGGACAGAGCAGCGGCCTTCTAAGCCGCGGGTCGGGGGTTCGACTCCCTCCGGGCGCGCCAGTTTCGGAGGTGGCGAAAGTCCTCGCGAGCGGCGTTGACAGCACGGCGAAGCCGATGTAGATCGGCGGCCCCTTCGGTACGAAGGGCCATCCACGAAGCAGCAGGGCAGTGGGGGCGCATAGCTCAACTGGCAGAGCAATGGACTCTTAATCCATAGGTTGAAGGTTCGATTCCTTCTGCGCTCACAACAGAACGGGGACCCCGGCGACGGGGTCCCCGTTCTCCTTTTCGAGAGCGCCGAGGCTCGGGGAGCGCGCCCGGCCGGCGGGACGGCACGTGCCGCGAGAGAACCGCTCAGTCCTTCTTGCCGCCCTCGATCACCGCGAAGCGGGGGCGCTTGCGCTCCGGCGGCCGCAGCATGCCGGCCATCACCGACGGCCAGGGGAGGGCGCAGTCGAACCGGCGGCGCTGGAAGGTGAGGCAGCAGCGGATGCCCCACTCGTCCACCAGCACCTCGGGCGTGTCCCTTCCGACCACGAGGTTCAGCCGGACCGCCTCCTCGTCGGCGAGGTACTCCGGGAGCACCACGCCCGGCGTGGCGGGGTTCACGATGATGCACTCGATGGCGCGCGCCTCCCGGCAGGCCGTCATCATCTCCGCGTACCGGTGCTGCAGGTGGAAGAGGTGGAGCGCGCCCTCGGCCCAACCCGGACACCCAGGCGTGCAGGCGGCCTCCGGCGGATGCGAGTGCGCTGCGTCCATCATCGAGGTTTTCTACTACACTGCCGATCGCCGTGTCGCTTGCCGACGTGCGGTCCCTCATGCGGGGGCCGCTGGGCGGGAAGCCGAGCGGCCGGCGGGTCGCCCCGCCGCAGCACCCGCGGGCGGGTGGCGGAACTGGCAGACGCGCTGGACTTAGGATCCAGAGCCGCAAGGCGTGAGGGTTCGAGCCCCTCCCCGCCCAATCTTCTTGACCCCGCCGCGCGCGGGCCGTACCTGTAGCCGCTTTCCAACGAGGAATTCCCGAATGAAGATCGAGGTCGAAACCGTCTCCCCCGTCGAGAAGAAGGTCACCGTCGAGGTCGACCCCGAGCGCATCTCCCAGGAGCTCGACAAGGCCTACTCCGGCCTCGGTCGCCGGGTGAAGCTCAAGGGCTTCCGCGCCGGCCACGTGCCCCGCGCGGTCCTCGAGCGCAACTTCCGCGACGACGTCGAGAAGCAGGTGGTGGACTCGCTCGTGAACGCCAGCTTCGGCGAGGCGGTGGAGCAGCACGCCCTCGAGCCGGTGGCCTCGCCCCGGGTGGACGTCGCCGAGCCGGGCCTCGTCGCCGGGCAGCCCTTCCGCTACAGCGCCCGCGTGGAGGTGAAGCCCCGCCTCGAGCCCAGGGACTACCGGAAGCTCGAGGTGACCCGCCGGGAGCCCCAGGTGACCGACCAGATGGTCTCCGACGAGCTCACCCGCATCCAGGAGTCGCTCTCGCGCCTCGTGCCGGTGGAGGGGCGCTTCGACGCCCAGCTCGGCGACTACGCCGTCATCGACCACGAGGGCACCATCGCCGGCCAGCCCTTCGAGGGCGGCAAGGCCGAGGGCGTGACGGTGAAGGTGGAGCCGGGCGACCTCACCGCCGGGTTCCTGCCGCAGCTCGCCGGCGTGAAGCTCGGCGACTCGGTCGAGCTCGACCAGTCCTTCCCCGCCGACCAGGGCTTCGAGCCCCTGCGCGGCAAGACCGCGCACTTCAAGGTGACGCTCCGCGAGCTGAAGAGCCGCCAGGTGCCGGCGCTCGACGACGCGATCGCGAAGGAGATGGGCCTGCCGGGGGTGGAGACGCTCGAGGCGCTCCGCGCCCGCATCCGCGAGGACCTCGAGAAGCGGGAGGCGCAGCGCGCCGAGTCCGAGCTCAAGGACGCGGTGGTCAAGGCGGCGCTCGCCCGGAACGAGTTCGAGGTGCCGCCCGCCATGGTCGAGCGGGCCATCGACGTCATGCTGCAGGGGGCCTTCTCGCGCTTCGCCCGCCAGGGCATCGACCCCCGCCAGCTCGAGCTCGACGTGCCGCGGCTGCGCGCCGACCTGCGCGAGCAGGCGCTGCTCCAGGTGAAGGGCGCGCTCCTGCTCGAGTCGATCGCCGACGCCGAGAAGATCGAGGTGGGCGAGGAGGACCTGCAGGCCGAGCTGGCGCGCATGTCCGGGGAGATGGGTATACCCCTTGCGAAGCTGCAGCAGCAGATGAGGGGCGGGAGCGCGCGCGGCGCGCTAATGAACCGCCTGAGGGAGGACAGGGCGCTTGCCTTCCTCACCTCTGAGGCTACACTCAAGTCGCAGGCCTGAAGCAGCCGAATCCGAACGGATTCACAGGGAAAAACGATGCCTTACATCCCGATGCCCTACGTCGTGGAGCAGACCCACCGGGGCGAGCGCAGCTACGACATCTATTCGCGACTGCTGAAGGACCGCATCGTCTTTCTCGGCACGCCGGTGGACGACGACGTCGCCAACGTGGTGATCGCGCAGCTGCTGTTCCTCGAGTCCGAGGACCCGGACAAGGACATCATGCTGTACATCAACAGCCCGGGCGGCTCGGTCACCGCCGGCCTCGCCATCTACGACACCATGCAGTACGTGAAGCCGGCGGTCTCGACCATCTGCCTCGGGCAGGCCGCCAGCATGGGGGCCTTCCTGCTCGCCGGCGGGGCGAAGGGCAAGCGTTTCTCGGTGCCCAACTCCCGCATCATGATCCACCAGCCGCTCGGCGGGTTCCAGGGCCAGGCCACCGACATCGAGATCCAGGCCAAGGAGATCCTGCGCCTCAAGGCGAAGCTCAACGAGATGCTGGCCCGCCACACCGGCCAGCCGATCGAGCGGATCGAGAAGGACACCGACCGCGACTACTTCATGGGGGCCGGCGAGGCGAAGGAATACGGCCTCATCGACGACGTGATCGTGCAGAGCAGGGCGGCCGAGAAGAAGTCGCAGTAGGTCCCTGTTGTACCAAGCAGCCGGCGTCAGGCGCCGAGGAGGTCGAAATTGGAAAAGCGCGAGACGCTCTGCTGCAGTTTTTGCGGGAAGTCGCAGAAGGAAGTGAAGAAGCTCATCGCCGGGCCCACCGTCTACATCTGCGACGAGTGCATCGGCCTGTGCAACGACATCATCGCCGAGGAGATCGCGGGCGAGGAGAAGAAGGACCAGAAGCTCCGCATCCCGCGCCCCGCCGAGATCAAGTCGATCCTCGACGAGTACGTGATCGGCCAGGAGCGGGCCAAGAAGACGCTCGCCGTCGCCGTCCACAACCACTACAAGCGGATCGAGACCCGCGTCGCCCTGGACGACGTCGAGCTGCAGAAGTCGAACATCCTGCTGCTCGGTCCCACCGGGTCGGGCAAGACGCTGCTCGCCCAGACCCTCGCCAAGATCCTGAACGTCCCGTTCACCATCGCCGACGCCACCTGCCTCACCGAGGCCGGCTACGTGGGCGAGGACGTCGAGAACATCATCGTCAACCTGCTGCAGGCCGCCGATCACGACATCGAGCGGGCGCAGAAGGGCATCGTCTACATCGACGAGATCGACAAGATCGCCCGCAAGAGCGAGAACCCGTCGATCACCCGCGACGTCTCCGGCGAGGGCGTGCAGCAGGCGCTCCTCAAGATCATCGAGGGCACCGTCGCGAACGTGCCGCCCAAGGGCGGCCGCAAGCACCCGCAGCAGGAGTTCCTGCAGGTCGACACCTCCAACATCCTCTTCATCTGCGGCGGCGCCTTCTGCGGCCTCGAGGGCATCATCGAGCGGCGCATGGGCGGCCGGGGCATGGGCTTCGGCTCCGACGTGAAGAGCAAGACCGAGAAGAACATCGGCGAGCTGCTGGCGCTGGTCGAGCCGGACGACCTGCTCAAGTTCGGGATGATCCCCGAGTTCGTGGGCCGGCTGCCGGTGGTCACCAGCCTGGAGGAGCTCGACGAGCCGGCGCTCATCGAGATCCTCACCAAGCCGCGCAACGCGCTGGTGAAGCAGTACCGCAAGCTCCTCGAGATGGACGGCGTCTCGCTCAAGTTCACCGACGGCGCCCTGCAGGCCATCGCCCGGGCGGCGCTCAAGAACCGGGCGGGCGCCCGCGGCCTGCGCGCCATCCTCGAGTCCGCCATGCTCGACATCATGTACGACGTGCCGAGCAAGCGGAACGTGCGCGAGATCGTGATCTCCGAGGAGGTCATCGAGAAGAACGAGCCGCCGCTGGTGGTGCTGCAGAAGGAGGCGGAGAGCGCCTAGCGCGTCCCGAGTCGGGTAGAATGGAGGGCGCCATGCGCCCGCTCCTCGACGACCGCCGCCGGTCCTGCCGCCAGGGGCTGTTCGCGCTGGTGGTGGCGAACGGGCTGCTCTGTCTCCCCCACGTGATCCTCTACGCCCGGGCCGGTGGCGACCTGTCGCCGCTCGCCCGGGCGTTCCTGCACCTGGCGCTGCTCGGCCAGATGTGGCTGGCGGTCCTGCTCCTCGGGGTGGTCCTCGCCGGGCTGGCCCTCGCGGGTCCGCTCTGGCGGGCGGTGCCGGTGGCGGCGCCGGCGCTCTACACCCTCCTGCACGCCTTCCTCTACATCGACCGCAAGGTCTGGGCGATCCTGCACTTCCACGTGAACGGCTTCGTGCTCGGGGTGGTCTTCACCTCGAGCGGCGTGCAGTCGCTCGAGATCCCCTGGCGGGAGATCGCGCAGTTCGGCGGCGCGCTCGCGCTGCTCTTCGCCCTCGAGCTGACGATCTACGCCCGGGGCGCCCGTCGCGGCGGCGAGGAGGAGCGGGGCGCGGAGCTGCGCCGCTGGGCCCGCATCGCGGCCCTGGCGCTCGCGGTGCTGGCGGCCGACCGGGCGGCGTACGCCACCGCCAACCGGGCCTCCCGCAGCGACGTCACCGAGGCCGCCGAGACGGTCCCGTACTACCGCGGGGCCGAGCTGCGTCCGCTGGTCCGGGCCCTGGAGGGCGGCGAGCGCGCCGGCGGCGGCCTCGCCTGGCCGGCCCGCCCGCTCCGGTTCGCCGACCCGCCGAGGAAGCTGAACGTGCTGGTCCTGCTGCTGGAGAGCTTCCGCGCCGACGCCTTCGGCCCCGAGGTGACCCCGCGCATGTGGCGGTTCGCCCAGGGGGCGCAGTGGTACCCCCACCACCGGTCGGGCGGGAACGGCACCTGGTTCGGCGCCTTCAGCCTGTTCTACGGGTTGCACGGCGCCTACGCGGAGCGCTTCCTGGAGGCCGGGCGCGGGCCGCTGATCTTCGACCGGGCGCGGGACCTGGGCTACGAGCTGCGCGTCATCGCGGCCCAGACCCTCTCCTCGCCCCCGCTGCGGGCCACCGTCTTCGCCAACGTGCCGCGGCAGAACGTGGAGGACGCCCTGCCCGGCGCCACGCCGGACGAGCGCGACGCCGAGCTCGCCGACCGGGCGCGGCACTTCCTCGCCGGCCGCGACCGCGCGCGCCCGTTCTTCCTGACGCTCTTCTTCGACTCGACGCACATGCCCTACAGCTTCCCCCCGAGCGCCGCGCCCTACCGGCCCTTTCCGCAGCAGCTGGTCTTCCGGGAGCTGGACGAGCCGCAGCCCAAGGCGCCCATCTGGAACCGCTACCGGAACGCGGCGCGCTGGGTGGACGGCCGGGTCGGGGAGGTCCTCGACGAGCTCGACCGGCGCGGGCTGGCGGACGACACCGTGGTGGTCCTGGTGGCCGACCACGGGGAGGCCTTCTGGGAGCACGGCCGCTTCGGCCACAACTCCGCCTTCGATCGCGAGCAGACCGCCGTCCCCCTGGCGGTCCGGATCCCGGGGCTGGAGCCGGCGGTGCACCCGGAGCCGTCGCGCCACGTCGACGTGGCGCCCACCCTGATGTCGCTGCTCGGGAGCCAGAGCTCGCCCCGCGACTGGTCGCACGGGCGCTCGCTGCTGGCGCTGGCGCCCGACCAGCCCCAGGTCGTCTGCGGGTTCCGCGGCTGCGCCATCGTGGAGCCGGACGGCTTCGAGACCTTCGTGCCGTCGGGCGGAAGCGCCGGTTCGGCCCAGGTGTTCACTCCCGAGTACCGCCGCCTGGACGACCGCCGGGCGCGGCTCGCGCACCTTTCGCCACACGTGGACGGGGTGCTCGCCGAGCTCTCGGCCTTCCTGCGCTGAGCGCGGGGGAAGCTCAAAAAAGAGGGCAGGCCCGAACGGATCCGGCCCGTTAGATGTTGCAGTGTTAGTCTCGAATCGCCCGAACCAGGAGCCCCATCGTGCCCATGTTCTTCAACAAAGACGACAAGAAGGGGGACAAGCCCCGCGCGCGCAGCCTCCCCCTCCTGCCGCTGCGGGACATCATCGTCTTCCCGCACATGGTCGTCCCGCTCTTCGTCGGGCGCGAGAAGTCCATCGCGGCCCTCGAGGAGGCGATGGCGCACGAGAAGGCGATCCTCCTCTGCGCCCAGAAGAAGGCCAAGACCAACGAGCCCTCGCCCGAGGACATCTTCCCGGTCGGCACGCTCGGCTCGATCATCCAGCTGCTCCGGCTGCCCGACGGCACGGTGAAGGTGCTCGTCGAGGGCAAGCAGCGCTGCCGGATCGTCCGCTTCGGTCCGAGCGAGAAGTTCTTCGAGGTCGAGGCCGAGGGGATCGAGGAGGAGGTCGAGCGCACCGTGGAGCTCGAGGCGCTCATGCGCTCGGTGCACTCGACCTTCGAGGCCTACGTCAAGCTGAACAAGCGGATCCCGCCCGAGATGCTGATGAGCGTCTCGACCATCGACGATCCGGCGCGCCTCGCCGACACCATCGTGGCGCACCTCTCGCTCAAGCTGAACGACAAGCAGGCGATCCTCGAGACCGAGAGCGCCCAGAAGCGGCTCGAGAAGCTCTACGAGCTCATGCAGGGCGAGATCGAGATCCTGCAGGTCGAGAAGAAGATCCGCACCCGCGTCAAGAAGCAGATGGAGAAGACGCAGAAGGAGTACTACCTCAACGAGCAGATGCAGGCGATCCAGAAGGAGCTCGGCGAGCGGGACGAGTTCAAGAACGAGATCCAGGAGCTCGAGGAGAAGATCAAGAACAAGAAGATGTCGAAGGAGGCCACCCTCAAGGCCAAGAAGGAGCTCAAGAAGCTCAAGATGATGAGCCCGATGAGCGCCGAGGCCACGGTGGTCCGCAACTACATCGACTGGATCCTCACGCTCCCCTGGTACGACTACACCGAGGACAAGCTCGACATCGCCGAGGCGGAGAAGATCCTCGACGAGGATCACTTCGGCCTGCGCAAGGCGAAGGAGCGCATCCTCGAGTACCTCGCCGTCCACAAGCTCGTCGATCAGATCAAGGGGCCCATCCTCTGCTTCGTGGGCCCGCCCGGCGTCGGCAAGACCTCGCTCGCCCGCAGCATCGCCCGCTCGATGGGGCGCAAGTTCGTGCGCATCAGCCTCGGCGGCGTGCGCGACGAGGCCGAGATCCGCGGGCACCGGCGCACCTACATCGGCGCGCTGCCCGGCAAGATCATCCAGTCGCTGAAGAAGGGCGGCTCCGGCAACCCGGTGTTCCTGCTCGACGAGGTGGACAAGATGTCCACCGACTTCCGCGGCGACCCCTCGGCGGCGCTGCTCGAGGTGCTCGACCCGGAGCAGAACCACAACTTCAACGACCACTACCTCGACCTCGACTACGACCTGTCGAAGGTGATGTTCATCTGCACCGCCAACACCCTCGGCGGCATCCCCGGCCCGCTGCAGGACCGCATGGAGGTGATCCGGATCGCCGGGTACACCGACCTCGAGAAGCTGGCCATCGCCAACCGGTACCTGGTGCCCAAGCAGATCGAGCAGAACGGGCTCGGGGACGTGAGCATCAAGTTCCGCAAGGACGGGCTGCGGCTGCTGGTGGACCGGTACACGAAGGAGTCGGGGGTCCGCAGCCTCGACCGCACCATCGCCGGCATCTCCCGCAAGATCGCCCGGGAGGTGCTGAAGAAGGGCAAGGAGAAGAAGTGGGTGGTGGGCGAGAAGACCGTCCAGCGGCTCCTCGGGCCGCCCCGCTTCCGCTACGGCACCGCCGAGGCGATGGACCAGGTGGGCCTCACCACCGGCCTCGCCTGGACCGAGCTCGGCGGCGAGCTGCTCACCATCGAGGCCACGGTGCTGCCCGGCAAGGGCAAGCTCATGATCACCGGCAAGCTGGGCGAGGTGATGCAGGAGTCCGCCCAGGCGGCCATGAGCTACGTGCGCTCGCGCGCGCGGCTGCTCGGCCTCGACGGCCGCTTCGTCGAGAACATGGACATCCACGTCCACGTGCCCGAGGGCGCCATCCCCAAGGACGGGCCGTCGGCCGGCATCACCATGGCGACCACGCTCGTCTCCGCGCTGTGCAAGATCCCGGTGCGCAAGGACGTGGCCATGACCGGCGAGATCACGCTCCGCGGCCGGGTGCTGCCCATCGGCGGGCTCAAGGAGAAGGTGCTCGCGGCCCACCGCGGCGGGATCAAGAAGATCCTCATCCCGAAGGAGAACGAGAAGGACGTGCTCGAGATCCCCAGGCGCGTCCGCGCCGCCCTGCAGATCCTCCCGGTCGAGCACATGGACCAGGTGCTCAAGGAGGCGCTGCTCCTCGAGGACCCGGAGGCGTTCTTCCAGCAGCTCCCGGTCGAGAACGGCGCCGAGGGCGCGGAGTCGGCCTCGATGGCGCCCGCGGCGCTGCCGCGCCCGGAGCCGAAGAAGCGCGAGCAGCCGGAGCCGACGGCGCACTGAGGCGCTACGGCGGCTCGATCCGGGCGTAGTACCGCTTCGCCCCGCGGGCGCTCGGCAGCGGCGGCAGCCCGAGGCGCGCCAGGTCCCACCCCGGCGCGCCGTCCTTCACCAGCACCGCCCGCCGCGCCACCCGGCGCGCCTCGCGCAGGGTCTCGGGCGCGAGCGGGCGCGGATCCGCGAGGCGCCGCACCAGGTCGAAGCCCGGCGGTTGCGCGCGGCCGTAGCGGAACATGGGGTCGAAGCAGACCAGGTCGAAGCTGCGCGCCGGCAGCGCCGCGAGCAGGGCCGCCGCGTCCCCGGCCCGGGCTTCGATCCGGCGCGCCGCCGGGTGCGGGTAGCGCGCGAGCCCCTCGGCCACCAGCGCCGCGAGCGCCGCCGAGGAGTCCACCCCCAGGACGGCCCCGCGCGGTCCCGCGGCGACGGCGGCCACGAGCGCGTCGGCCCCGAGCCCGAGGGTGCAGTCGAGGATCCGCTCCCCGGGACGGATCTCCGCGGCCGCCAGGAACGGGTCGGCGCCGGCCGGCTCGCCCCGGTCGAGCCGCTTGAGCCGCAGCGCGCCCATGCCCGGGTCCCACCAGCGCTCGGCGCCGTCGATCCAGAGGCCGGCCCGCCGGGGCGTGAGCACCAGCAGCGCCTCGGCCCCGCAGCCCGCCGCGACCTCGGCCAGGCCGCGCTTGCCGCGCGCGGCGAAC